>CAYNTB010000401.1:0-2928 GCA_964399905.1 uncultured Bacteroidales bacterium
ATTATCTACCTTTCATCGTCATGTCTAAAGCCAGAAAATGGTCGCTATGGAAAACCAGTTGGCTAACCATTGCTTGTGGAGTGGGACATGTCGGCAGTTCCATTTTGCTGGGAATAATTGGAGTTGCCTTTGGCATTGGGCTTTATAAAATAGAATTTCTTGAAGGCTTCAGAGGAAATCTTGCAGCATGGGCATTTATTATTTTTGGATTCATTTATATGATTTGGGCGCTGTATCGCATTTATAATAACAAACCTCACAAGCATAAACATTTTCATGCAGATGGTCATCTACATGTTCACGAGCATTCACATACAAATGAGCATGACCATGAGCATCACAAAAAGATTACCCCTTGGGTTTTATTCACCATTTTTGTGCTGGGTCCCTGCGAACCCCTGATTCCTATTTTGATGTATCCGGCCGCAGAACTGAGTACTTTTGGGATTATTGCAGTCAGCCTTGTTTTTGGACTCATTACCATTGGAACCATGCTGGTAATTGTGATTTTGGCAGTTTACGGAATTAATTTTCTCCCTTTTGGCAAACTGGAAAAATACACACATATTATTGCCGGTGCAACTATTTTTTTGAGTGGAATCGCCATCGTTTTTCTGGGACTCTGATTTTTTCCAACTTAAAGCAATTGTATCTTAAAATGCGCTGAAAGTGCTTCTAAATATTTACAATGGTTAAGGCTGATAAATGATCCGAACGCTATATCTCTATAGTGCATTTTGATAAGTAATTGCCATTAAATTCTTTTTTCCTAAATTCGTTTTGACAATCATCAAACTTTAACACATGAAATGAGCATCATATGGAAAAATGCCTTTCAATAGGAATATTCTCTCAGCATGCGAATTACTTCAGACAATTAAAAAACAAGCGATGAAAAAAATCATTTATTCTTTACTGGCCCTTTCTCTAATCGGAATATCGGCTTGCAACTCAAACAAAATAATTAGCAGTGCAGAAATTCCACTTTATCAGAAAATAGATTATACACTGACGGCGGATCAGACACACAATAAATTCAGCAGTACCATTGAACCCGTGCTGAAGGTAAAATCAGGGGCTGTAATTGAAGTGTTTACAGAAGAAGCAAGTGATCAGGAGCTAAATATTAATTCGACTCACGAATCAATTAATCACATTAATTCTGATTTAATACATCCCATTACAGGGCCTGTATATGTAGAAGGTGCAGAACCCGGAGATGTCATATCTGTTAATCTTTTAGAAATTGAAATCGGTGACTGGGGATGGCTCGGGGTTTTTCCGGGATTCGGGATACTGAATGATGAATTTAACGAACCTTATTTACGAACTTTTCAGCTCAACGATAAGGAAAGAGTCATTCACTTTCAGGATCATATCAATGTTGCATTAAAACCATTTCCGGGTGTGATGGGGGTTGCCCCGCCAACAGATGAATTGTTAAGCACGATTCCTCCCAGGGCAAATGGCGGAAATATGGATAATCCTTTCCTCGTTGAACGAACCATTGTGCATTTCCCTGTTTTTGTAGAGGGAGCCTTATTTTCAATCGGCGATTGCCATGCAGCACAAGGGCTGGGCGAAGTCTGCGGAACTGCCATCGAAGCACCCATGCGGATTGTTTACCGCATTACTCTTGAAAAAGGTGGACGTTCAATTCCTGAACCGGAGTATGAAAATAATGACTTCTATGCTGTAACTGCTTACGGAACAAGCCTGAACGAAGCAGCAAAAAAAGCAACAAAGTATATGGTAGATTACCTGGTTTACGAGTATAATCTGAGTCCGGAAGAAGCCTATTTGCTGTGTTCAATCGCAGGTGATTTACATATTTCAGAAGTTGTTGACCTCCCACATTATTTGGTTAGCATGCATATTTCAAAAGAAACCCTCGGATTATAAATTTCAGGGATCGCAGTTACCATTGCGCTTACAAATTCAATAATACTGCCTATATGACAGTTTATGATTTTTTATCATGTCATTATGACATTTTATATTATTGATTCTTTTCTAAACAGCTCGCTGTTTCAAATTCTATAACTCTGGTTATGTGTTTGTTGTATTCATCATCATTAAACACCATCCTTCAATGGTATGTAATTTGATTTTCCCTCTTCAATTAAATAACATATTTGTTTCATTAAACAATGGAGGGTAATAAAATGACACTACTTAAATTATCAAACAGAAATCTTCCCGGATTGAGCGACTGGGATGCTTCAATCCCTTCAATTTTTAACCGCTTCTTTGAAGATAACTGGATGGATTGGAGAAATACAAATTTTGCTGACAATAATGCTACTTTGCCGGCAGTCAACATTCAGGAGAACAAGGACACATATCAAATTGAGGTGGCTGCACCCGGAATGAAAAAAGACAACTTCAAAGTAGACTATGACAACGGGCAATTGATTATTTCTTCGGAAGTGAAAGAAGAAAAGGAAGAAAAAGAAGCTAATTTTTCACGCAGAGAATTCAATTACAAATCATTCCAGCGAACTTTCACAATTCCAAAAAATGTAATAGAAAGTGATAAAATTGCCGCTAAATACGAGAATGGAATTCTTCATATTTCGCTTCCCAAGAAAGAAGAAGTTATTTGATCAGGCGTGCCGGGCAATGCGGCCCCCGAAAACGTGGGCAAGAAAACAGAACAGAGAAATATACAAAAAACCGTTATAACCGATAATCCGCTTTTGATCTTCATGGTGGCTCCTCCTTAGCTATAGAGCAGGTCAAGATGGTATGATGAGAAGATGGTACTTCTATGCGTAAGGGGCCCTTTTGCCCCGGCCTGATTTTTGACTGCCCCGGAATGTACCGCTTACACTGTTCATTAAATCCTGAGAACCGGTGAAACGACTACAGCCCCGGCAGCGCATCCAGCATCATGTTATCGGACGCGGCGTTGACCTGAAGCGCGGC
>CAYNTB010000402.1:0-2924 GCA_964399905.1 uncultured Bacteroidales bacterium
CATTGCCTGGCTGATTCTGTATGCCTCAGGATGTTGAATTGAAATGTGTGAGCCTCGTATATTGTCGTTGAGCGGCGATGAAAATTTAAACCCAAGAGGAACTAGAAATTCCTGGATCATTTCAATCATAAATTTGCTCTGCATCAGGCTCTTTGCCCGAATCCGATCCATTCCGGCTTCAAGTGTAATGTCCAATCCCGGCTCAATTGCAGCCAGTGATAAAATTGAAGGAGTTCCTGTGGCCATTTGCTGAATGGAACTGTTTGGTTGATATTCCAGTGAAAAATCGAAAGGTTTTGCATGGCTGAACCAGGCCCAAACCGGATTTTGCATCCTATCCTGTAAATCTTTACGAATGTAAAGAAATGCCGGTGCTCCGGGCCCTCCGTTCAAATATTTGTAGGTACATCCCACAGCCATATCTGCATTGCTTCCATTTAAATCGATGGGAACAGCACCGGCTGCATGGCTCAGATCCCATATCATTAATGAATTATTTTTATGAACCAATTGATTGACCCTTCGCATGTTATACATAAACGAGCTCTTAAAAGCCACATGACTGAAACTTACAGCTCCAACAGTCGAATCCAGATTTTCTATAATCTGATCTTCATCTATGCCCAAACCATCCTTACTTTCCAGTAAATGAAGCTGATGGTTTTTAAAATGCTGATTGATCAGCCCCTGAATCACATAAATATCCGTAGGGAAATTTAAAGAATCAGAGAGCACCTTTGTTTTTGACTCATCCATTGAGAGTGCCGCAAACATAAGTTTGTAAAGATTAAGCGAAGTGGTATCGCCAACAAATACTTCATCTTTTCGGGCTCCGACAATTTTGGCAATTTTTTCGGCAAGCTTTGAGGATAACTCCATCCAATGCTCATTCCAGCTTCGGATCAGGTTTCTCCCCCATTGCTCATCCACCAGTTGTTTGATAACTTCCTTACTTTTTACCGGCAAGCGCCCCAGTGAATTGCCATCCAGATAAATCAGGTTTTCATCCTCAATTACAAATTTCGCTTTAAAGCCAGCTAAATCATCATTTTTGTCATAAGCGATGGCTTTTTCTAAATATTTCTTCATTTATTATCAATCATTGTTAACATTCTCGGAATGATTCTCTCAACCCACTTTGCATACATTTTAGCTGAAGGATGCAGGCCATCTGCTGCGATCAATCCCGGGTCAAGATCAACTTTTCTGGAGATATCAGTAATATCAATAAAGATGATATTTTTTGTTTCACAAGCTTCACGGCAAACATTATTAAACATATCTATTTCTTCGGCAATCTGAGTACTGTTTCTGCCTTTGGCAAAAGGGGTAACACCCCAATCCGGAATTGATACAACGAAAACTTTCGACGGATCATCGCCAGCGTATTGAATGGCTTTATCCAATAAGCCATTCAATTCAACCTTATAGTTAGCAAGCGGATAAGCCCGGTATTGATTATTGACACCAATCAGAAGGCTTACCAAATCATAATCGTGTGTGATGATAGAATCTTGTATTGCATTCATTAACTCATCTGTTGTCCAACCCGTTTTTGCAATAATCTTAGGTTTCAGGATATTGACCCCTTTCTTATTCAGTGAATCAGCCAATTGATTCGGCCATCGTTCAGATTCCCTTACACTTTCGCCAATGGTGTAACTATCTCCCAGTGCCAGGTATTTTAATGATTTTATTGATTCCTGATTTTTCGGTGCTTTTGTATTCTGACAGGCCATACATATGATTAAGAAGGCAAATAGATAATTCTTAAAATTTAACATTTATCAAATGATTAAGCTTATTGTTCCCCGATAGAAATTAAATAATTCTGTGTTCTAAAAATGATGGCACCCTCAGTTATAGCCGGTGTAGCCATACAAATATTCCCCATTGGATTTTTAGCAAGAAGCTCAAACTGGGGTCCGGCTTTCACCACAAAAACATCGCCTGGTTCGGAGGTAAAAAATAACCTGCCATCAGAGGCTACGCCGGATGCTGAAACTCCGCCTCCCGGTCGGAGTGGTTCTTTGTACATCATTTCTCCTGTTAAGGCGTTAAAACAACTTAAAAGTCCGTTGTTAACAATGTTATAAATATAATCACCATATACAAGATTGGTTGTCATATAGGCACCGCCTCTGTCAATGCTCCAAACAATATACTCATTGCTTAATTCACCTTCTTTCAGGGTAATATCCCCTTTTGCTTCAGGTTTAATGGCATAAATGGGTGCCATTTTTCCATGGGCACTGTTGATATAAATCAGATTATTCGCAAAAACGGGTGTTGGCACCGGATTATCGCCGCCCCCATGCATTCTCCAGATTTCCGCTCCGGTTTCAAAATTATAAGCCCCGATATGATTGTACCCATTCACAATGATTTGAGGCGATCCATTCACATTTATAACCGTTGGAGAACCCCAGGTTGAAAATTCATCCCTTGGCATTCGCCAAATCTCTTCACCGGTTTCTACATCAAAAGTTGCCAGAAACGATTCGCCCGAATGGTCACATTGAACCACAACACGATCATTATAAATCACCGGAGAACTTGCAAAACCCCAATCCAGGCTGATATCCCGAATGGGGCCTGTTTGCAGTTTACCCAAATCTTTGGTCCATAAAAGCTCACCATCGGTATTATAGCAGTATAATCCTTCGGAGGCAAAAAAAGCAAGCACATGCTTTCCATCGGTTGCAGGCGTGCAATTTGCCTGGGTTGCTTTGGTATGACGCTTTGTTTTAGGTACCCCTTTATGTGCCAGGCGTTCCCATAAAATTTCACCATTATTTTTGTCGATGCAATATACTTTGAATTGATGAACCGTAGTATCCTGAGCAGAATCACCATCTCCATACAATCCTACCTTTAATATTTCCTCGGCATTACTGCTGATCGCGGTTGTAACAAAAATTTTA
>CAYNTB010000403.1:0-2915 GCA_964399905.1 uncultured Bacteroidales bacterium
CCCTAATAATGATTGATGGATCGGCGTTGATTTTACGTGAAGCCTCCTCCAAATTTTCGAGTGTATACTTCAGAAGCCTTAGGTTCTCCTCCAAATCCAGACTACCCTTGTCAATATCCGATTCTAACTTAACGATTAACCGCTGGGTTTGCTGGGTTGTAGCTGCCAAATTTTCAATTAGTTCCTTCAACTTAGTTTCTCTTAATGAAAAAAAGCTCCTGAGGAGCTTTTTTTTAATGAGATAAATATCTTTCAGCTTCAATTGCTGCCATACAACCTGTACCTGCTGCGGTAATGGCTTGTCGAAAAACATGATCCTGCACATCTCCACAAGCGAATACGCCTTCAACACTGGTTTTTGTGGAATCGGGTTTTGTAACGATGTACCCATTTTCATCAAGTTGCAGAAAATCTTTAAAAAGCTCTGTGTTGGGTTTGTGTCCTATGGCGACAAAGAAACCATCCACTTTAATTTCTCTTTCTTTCCCGCTTTTTACATTAACAAGTGTGGCACCCGTTACTGCTTTTGCAAAACCTTCGGTTTTACCGGTAATCTCTTTGGTGGTATGATCCCATATCACTTCGATATTTTTGGTGTTAAAAACCTTATTTTGCATTGCTTTAGAGGCTCTGAGTTCATCACGACGATGGATCAGGTAGACTTTGTTGCATAGTTTTGCCAGATAGGTTGCTTCTTCGGCTGCGGTATCTCCTCCTCCAACTACGGCTACATCTTTTCCTTTATAAAAGAAACCATCACAGGTGGCACAAGCAGAAACTCCATAACCATTATAGGTACGTTCCGATTCAATGCCCATCCATTTTGCAGTAGCCCCTGTAGCAATAATTACGGTTTCTGCCATAATGACTTTGCCATCGTCGGCAGTGGCTTTAAAAGGTCGTTCAGACAGATCAATGTCTGTGATGATCCCGAAACGGATGTCAGTATTAAATCTTAATGCCTGATTTTTTAAGTCTTCCATCATTGCAGGGCCCTGCGTACCTTCGGGATAACCCGGGAAGTTTTCAACTTCTGTGGTAGTGGTTAATTGTCCGCCTGGTTGAAGACCTTCATACATGACAGGTTTCAGATCAGCACGGGCAGCATAAATTGCGGCTGTATAACCGGCAGGACCAGACCCAATGATCAAACATTCAACTTTTTCAATATTTTCGCTCATTTTGATATATTTTTATTCGATGATTAATAACACATTCGGAATGCTCTAAAATTATGCCATTGATAAATAATACTAAGAATCTATATTAATTTTAAAATCTATTCACAAAGAATATGACAGCTTGTCGTATTTCAAGTCAGTTTGAGAATTTATTCTTTAATTTCTTTTACAGGCAGTGTGAATTTGAATTTACTCCCGATTCCTTCTTTTGAATCTACCCAGATTTTTCCCTTGTTTTTTTCCACAAATTCCTTGCATAAGATCAATCCCAGTCCGGTACCCTGCTCATTATTGGTTCCGGTGGTAGAAAAGTTTGAATCAATTCTAAATAATTTCCCCTTGTCTTCATCCTTGATCCCAAGACCGTTGTCTTCGATTGTGACCTCAATGTGATCATTCAGCGTGCGGGAATAAATTTTAATTTCACCACCTTTTGGAGTATATTTTAGCGCATTCGAAACCAGGTTTCTGACAACAGTTGTGATCATATTGCCATCAGCCCATGCAGAGGTATTTGGTGAAATGATTGCCTGCATTGTAATTTCTTTGGCAATCGCTGCATTATTTAAGAGTTCGACAGTATTACCAACAATTTCATGCAGCGAAACGGAAGAGGGTTCCCATTTAATACTTCCGGTTTGAGATCTGGACCATTCCAGTAAGTTTTGAAGAAGCTTGTACGCATTGTTTGAAGCGGTACTCATGGTTTGAATCAAATCAATTTTTTCTTCATCGGTAAAGCTGTCAAAGTCATCAAGTAACAAGGTGGAAAAGCCAAGTAATGCATTAAATGGATTTTTCAGGTCGTGAGCAATGATGGAGAAAAATTTGTCCTTGGTGGCATTGAGTTCACTCAATTCTTTTGTGCGATGCTGAACTTTTTCTTCGAGTGAGGCATTTAATTCCAGCAGTTCCACATTTTTTTGATGGATTTCACGTTTTTGATAAAAACTTCTGAGTGCTTCTTTAGCTGTTAATTCAAGATCATTTTCGTCCCAGGGTTTAGCAATGTATCTGTATAGCGAAGCAAAATTAACTGCATTTGTTACGCCCTCAATATTTGCCTGCCCTGTTAAAAGAATATTTAGGGTGTCGGGAGAAATTTCATGAATTTTTTTTAACAATTCATCACCTTTCATTCCCGGCATAATATAATCGGCAATTACCAAAGGAATGTCAATGTTTTCATCCAGAAGTTCCTGAATAAACTCGAGGGCATCTGCTCCACTGTCGCTTGTTTCAACCTCGTATTTATCACTGAATTTTCTTTGCAACTGATCTTTTAACGCTTCCAGTATGATTGTTTCATCATCCACACATAAAATTACCGGTTTCGACATAATGTTATAGTTTATTTGATAATTTTTCCAATCCTGAAGTAATGGTGTTCACCAGATCTTCATCGGTCCATGGTTTAAATAAACAGGCATGCAGGTTTGCATTATCTTCGGCGTTTTTTATGGCTGCTTCGTCTGCCTGCCCAGTTAGCATAACTTTTACAATGTTAGGAAATCTTTTGTGTACTTCTATTAAAAATTCATCACCTTTTTTGCCTGGCATGAGCCAGTCTGATACAATGACAAGTACATCCGTGCCTTCATCAACCAGTTCCTGAATGACTTCCAGCCCCTCATCCGCATTTTCGGCGGTTTCATAAACATACTCATTTCCCAACCTGTTTTCGATTTGTTCCCTTAAACTTTCGAGAATCATATTTTCATCATCAACACATAA
>CAYNTB010000404.1:0-2888 GCA_964399905.1 uncultured Bacteroidales bacterium
TCCTAAGAACCAAAAAGTGAAGGAGAGAATTTATGGATTTAATCAAATCAAACACCATCAAATTAAAAACTAAAAGAACATTTCTTAAAAAAGGGACCTGCTCCCGCACATTTTTTTACATACTGAACCGAGAGTTCGGCCATCCAAAAGAACAGGAGGAAATAGCCATTGATCCCATGGCTGGAGGTATACTTCAGCAGGGTTATCAGTGCTGGATGCTTTGGGGTGCCTATATGGTCCTTGGTGCCGACTCATTACGCAGGTCCGAAAATCTCAATCATGCCATCGGCCTGGCGATTAAAAGCACACAATATGTGATGGACTCATTCAAGAAAAGAGCCAAAAGCATTGAATGTGCCGATATTACCAATACCGATTTCTCCAATAAATGGAGCTTTGCAAAATATATGCTTTCTGGGAAATTTTATGGCTGCTTTAAGCTGGCCGGGAGATGGGCACCTGAAGCTATCAAAGCTGCACACGAAGGATTATCGCAAAAAGTTGAATACAAAACACCACCTTTAAGTTGTGCATCGGAAGTTGTAAAGAAAATGGGTGGCACTAAAGAAGAAATGGCTATGGTCGCCGGCTTTGCAGGTGGAATGGGATTAAGTGGAGATGCTTGCGGTGCACTTGTCGCAAGCATCTGGAAAACCAAATTGGACGCAGTGAGGGAAGGAAATATAAAAACCACTATATCCGATCCTGTTTCACAACAAGTCGTTGATGCATTTTATAAAGAAACCGATTACGAGATTGAATGCAGTGCGATCTGTGGTAAAAGGTTTACGAACATTGATGAACATACCGAATTTATTAAGAGCGGGGGCTGCTCCAAATTAATTCAAGTACTTTCGGCAATTGACAATGCAGTACAGGTATAAGATCAATCCTGGAGCTTGTCCCTCTGTAATGAAGTTAAGTGGAATCAAAATCTAATCAGATGAACAAGAATCGAAGATCAGCAGCAATTATGGGTGTATTATTCTTAATTGCAATGACAGCCAGCTTAATGGGTGGTGGATTTCTAGAAACCATCTTAGGATCACCGGCTTATTTAACCAATATTTCTGATCATACGAACCAAATTTGGACAGGTGTTTTTCTGGAACTGATCAATTGTATTGCAGTGGTGGGCATTGCCACGATGTTGTTCCCTTTCATAAAAATGCACAACCAACAAATGGCGATCGGATATGTTAGTTTCAGAATCATAGAAGCAGTTTTCCTGACCATTTGTGCCATCATTCCTTTATCAATTCTGAACCTAAATCAGGAATATTTACAGGCCGGTACTGCGAACGCTGCCTGGTTCAAATATGCAGGCAATTTAATGATAGCCGCAAGAGCAGACATTGCCGGTTTGCTAGCTCCTATTTTCTTCAGTTTGGGAGCACTTATATTCTATACTTTTCTATACCAAACCAAATTGCTTCCCCGTTTTATTTCTATTTGGGGTTTTATGGGTGTGGTTTTAATTTTGGCACTAAACCTGTTAAAACTTGATTTCAGCATCGGAATGATCCTGGCACTTCCCATCATTCTTAATGAAATATTTCAGGGTTTTTGGTTGATTATTAAAGGGTTTAATGAAGAGGCAGTAAGCGGCTGATCAGAAATAGCATACTTTTCATTCGTATTATGACATGTATCGGTTTTGGTGGTTTTAATGACCTGGCAAGAAAATTTACAGGATCTTTAATAAATCACTACTTATCTGCTTCTGAGGGTGCACTAATTCAATTTCTGAACTTAACTACTATATTAAAATATCTTAACTACTTAACTTATTCAGCTTAACTAATTGATTTATCATTCTATACCAGCTAACTGTATAACAAATTCCAGTTGGACATAGATGTTTTACAGGTTTTTTTGAAAATTTACAGCCCAAAACTGCGACATTTTCAAAGTTCTGGTATAAAGAAGAAACATCATTTTTATAATTCAGTCAGCCATGTCGATCCTTTATAAAACTGTTAAACTTAAAAACAGCCTGAAGCCTGAAAAACCCGATATGTATATCGCCGTGGGTAAAAGCCGTGGTGAGCTAAGCCTGGATTCGCTTTCAAAACGCATTTCATACTTGTCGACCGTAAGCCGTGCGGACGTTTATGCGGTACTGACCGTTTTATGCGACACCCTTCCCGATGCACTGAAAGACGGTAACATTGTAAGGCTTGGAAACCTCGGAAGTTTTATGATAAAGCTAAAAAGCGAAACGGCCACTTCAGCAAAAGAGATTAATGCACACAAGGTAAAAGGGCTCAAGCTGATTTTCAGGCCATCAAAAGAGTTTAAAACAGAACTGGAACATTTTGAGCTTGAAAAGTATGAACCTTAAGCTGTTTGGTTCATGTAGGTCTGTTTAAAATATTTTAAAGAATACCGGAAATATCCGTTGCTTGGGAAAATTTGAAACCTGACCAAATTAAGTGATGAAATCTATTTAAAATATCCTAACTTCACCTAAAAATTAATGCTGCTGACATGAAATCTAAAACCACTCTTTTGGTGGTGTTCTTGCTGTAATTGATGAAAATTATAACGCAAGAAACCGCTACTATCATTAAGAATTTAGTAGAAGTTACACATGAGCCGGGCATCCATCATTACTGGCTCGAATTGGCAACCAATACCTATGGTTATCCTGTGTTGGTCCCGCTAATAGTGATGCAGGGAAAGAGTAAAGGACCGACATTAGGACTTACAGCCGCTTTGCATGGGAACGAGCTGAATGGTATCCCGATGATACACCGGCTTATTGAAAACATTGATTTTCAAAAACTAAAAGGAAGGATTATTGCCATACCGGGTATCAATGCGATATCCATATTGATGAATGAAATGCGGAAAAACTATCCTCCATTATTCATTTTTATTAATGA
>CAYNTB010000405.1:0-774 GCA_964399905.1 uncultured Bacteroidales bacterium
ACACTTTCTATTCCGATATTTCAAAAAAAACAGGTAAAGACGAATGTGGCACTGGCTCATATTGCAGTATCAAATGCCGAACTTGATGTTTTGGATACCAAAAACCAGCTTCGCAAAGAAATAGAACAGGTTTGCCTGGACGTTGTATCGGCGCAAAGCCAATATTCAGCGAGCATCGAACTTATGCAATCAACCCAGGAATCATACAATGTGACCATAGAAAAATATAAGGTGGGATTGTTGAACGCCGTTGATTTTCTGGTTCAAAAAACAAGCTTGATTAATTCAGAGAGCAATTTACTTCAGTCAAAATACAATTTGATTTTTAAATATAAGGTGCTTGATTTTTATAAGGGAATTCCCCTAACATTATAAACAGGGGAGTGATCATTAATAGGATGTCAGGCTTCAACAAAAATTTACAATTATTAAAAAAAGAATTATTCAGAAATACAATTAAAAAAATAAAATCATGAACAAAAGAATTATATACGTTGGTTCAGTGGTTGTTATTCTTCTGCTTGCATACTTTGTATACAAATCATTTCAAGCTTCTGAACAAACAATAACTTTCGAGACAACGAAAATTGGTAAAGGAACGATCAGCAATACCATTACTGCTTCAGGTACGCTCGAAGCCAACAAAACTGTAGCAGTGGGCACCCAGGTTTCGGGTGTTATCGAGAAAATATTTGTCGACTATAATTCGCCGGTAAAAAAAGGTCAGTTATTGGCCCAATTAGATGAAACTACCTTGTTGGCCCAACTCCAACA
>CAYNTB010000405.1:844-2883 GCA_964399905.1 uncultured Bacteroidales bacterium
TATCAAAAGGCGACTTACGACCGCTTTAAAGTTCTGGTTGAAAAGAAGCTGATCGCCCAATCTGATTTTGACCTGGCAGAATATAATTATAACAATGCTGTGGCGGCATTGAGCAATGCCAATTCTGTTTATGAAAAAAATAAAATAAATTTGGCGTATGCACGTATTTATTCGCCTATAGATGGCGTTGTTCTCGATCGGGCTGTTGACGAAGGACAAACGGTTGCGGCAACCTTCAATACACCAACCTTGTTTAGGATCGCAAACGATCTGACACAAATGCAGGTTGAAGCAATGATTGACGAAGCCGACATTGGTCAGGTTGAGATGAACCAGCGAGTTGAATTTACTGTAGATGCATATCCCGACCTTAAGTTTGCAGGTGTTGTGAGCGAAATCAGGATACAACCTGTAGTTACTTCGAATGTCGTAACTTATGCAGTTATCGTTAAGGCTCCAAATCCGGAATTAAAACTGCTTCCGGGCATGACCGCCAGCATTACCATCTTTTATGATGAGAAAAATGACATTCTTGTGGTACCCGGAAAATCACTTCGCTTTACGCCAGACGAAGAAATCTATTCCGACTACTTAAAAACGATCCCTGATTCAGATCAGAAGAATATGGCACCGAGAATTCAACAGACTGATCCATCACAAAAGAATATGCATTTTATCTGGATAAAAAATGGCAAGCTCATTCAAAGGAAGGAAGTAAAGATTGGAAACGATGATGGAATTAACTATGAATTGTTGTCAGGACTAACGGAAGGTGAAGAAATCGTTTTATCAATGAATAAACAAAAGTCTGCGGTTACAACAGAGGTTGCAAAAAGTCCGTTTATGCCTCAACGTCCGGGACAGAGAAAATAATAGAAAAGCTATGAACAATACCATTATAGAAGTAACAAATCTGAAAAAAGATTTTCATGTGGGCGATGTAACGGTCCATGCTTTAAAGGGCATTAACATTCAGATTAGAAATGGTGAATTTGTTGCCATCATGGGAACCAGTGGATCTGGAAAATCAACCATGTTAAATATTTTGGGATGCCTTGATAAACCAAGCTCCGGCGAATATTTTCTGGATGGAGTAAGCATTTCTGGACTTAATAAAAATGAACTGGCCGAATTACGAAACGACAAACTGGGATTTGTTTTTCAGTCGTATAACTTGCTATCCAGAACTTCTGCCCTCGAAAATGTTGAACTTCCGCTTTTTTATAATAATAAAGTTAAATCAAAAGAGCGCAAAGAACGTGCGATTGCCGCACTTGAATCTGTCGGTCTTGCCGACCGGATGTACCACATGCCAAACCAGCTATCGGGTGGTCAACAGCAACGTGTCGCCATTGCGCGCTCTCTTGTTAATGACCCTGTTCTTATCCTGGCCGATGAAGCTACAGGGAACCTGGATACCCGTACCTCTTTCGAAATTTTGGAACTCTTTCAGCGATTAAATTCTGATCAGGGAAAAACCATTGTTTTTGTTACACATGAACCAGAAATTGCCAGACTTACCTCAAGGAATATTGTTTTTAGGGATGGACTGATATTAAAGGAGCAATTACTAAAAGAAAAATACTTGGCATCGGATATATTGAAATCTATGCCTGTTGAAGAAAATGAAATTTAAATTTTCAGAAAATGAACTATTCAAATTTGACAAAAATCGCAAAGAATGCACTTTTGCGAAATAAATTCAGGGCATTTCTAACCATGCTCGGAATCATTATCGGCGTTGCTTCAGTCATCGCAATGCTGGCCATTGGTCAGGGATCTAAAAAAAGCATACAGGATCAAATGTCAAGCATGGGATCCAACCTGGTTTTTATTATGCCGGCTTCACAACAAAGAGGCGGCGTCATGATGGGTAATACCAGCAGTCAAACCCTAAAACTGTCGGATGTGGAAGCCATCCAAAAGGATTGCCCGAATATTACCGCGGTTTCCCCGGAGGTACGCTCCAGCGGACAGGCTGTTTTTGGAAACAAAAACTGGCCAACTTCGTGCACTGGTGTAAATGCTGAATACCTTTC
>CAYNTB010000406.1:0-274 GCA_964399905.1 uncultured Bacteroidales bacterium
GCTGCGATATTCATCTTGCGTTCTAAACCTTTTCCCACTTTTTCGATTCGGGATTATATTTCTTGATGATTCGTGCCGGGTTTCCGGCAACGATGGTGTAAGGAGGAACTGTTTTGGTAACCACGCTTCCGGCAGCAACAACTGAATGTTTCCCAATAGTTACACCTGCCACAATTATTGAGTTCGCCCCGATCCAGGCCTCATCTTCAACAATAATAGGGGCTTTTGTAATGGGTTGATCATGAATTGATTTACTGATATCCTCATAACCATG
>CAYNTB010000406.1:284-1889 GCA_964399905.1 uncultured Bacteroidales bacterium
TACCCGGAGTGTCGGGTCAGGCATGGCATTATCCCTGATATCATCCTGGGTTGTATTTCTTTCAAGGCCTGCAATCCTCCCCGGCACACCGACCACTGTTGCTCCGGGTGGAACATCCCTGACTACCACCGATCCGGCCCCGATTTTTGCATAATTACCAACGGTAATGGGTCCGATAAAGGTATTACCAAGCCCGACCCTGGTGCGGTCGCCTATGATCACGTCACCAACACCGTTGTTGATGGTTGTAAAATCTTCAATGGTCGAGTCGTTGCCCAAACGGAACTGATTCCACGGTATAACATCTATTCTTGTTCGTCGGCGAATCAACGATCTCTTACCTCTTTTGTGTACGAATGGATTTAAAAATAATTTTACCCATAACCGAGGCCTGGCTTGATTTTTAGGGGTTAACACCCTGATAACAAACGCCTGTAATTTCGGATTCGATTTAATTTTTTCTTTAAGCCCCATATATCAAAGATTTGGAATTACTTTTAGAATGGATTTATAGATTTCGTTAACATTGTTTTCCCAGGTGTGTGAACTTGCAAAGGCAATCCGGTCTTCTTCTGCTTGTTTATTATTTTCGCGTAAAGCCTTATCAATCAACTCAACATATTCCTCCTTATAATAAGCCAGATAACAAAAATGTTTAAAAACATTCATTGTTTCAGTTTTTGTAGCAACAACCGGCTTGCCCATGGCAAGGTATTCGTCAATTTTTCTGGGATAATTTCCAATGGTAAGCGGATTGAGTGCCTGTGGGTTGATGGCAACATCGAAAGCATTTAAATATTTAGGGAGCTCATTCATTGGCTTGGAACCCAGAAAATAAATATTTGGTTTTTGATGCAAATTGCTGGCTTTGAAGGTTGCATCTTCAGGGCCTACAAGTACGATGCTCCAGGCCGGTTTTTCTTCGGCTATATTTTCAATAATTTCAATATCGAGCCTTTCACTTTTTAGTGCCCCGATATAGCCAATGACAGGCTTCTTTATTTGTTGGTTGGAACTTCTTTGATGGAAGCTGGATCAAACATCGAAAGATCGCAACCCTGACCCACATAAAAAGAATTTGGGTTCGCTTTTGAGGCAATCTGCTGCAAATAAACAGAGTTTGCGACAACCAGATCAGACTTTTGCATCAGTTTGTCCTCAAATTCTGCTCCATGTTTTCGAAAATAATATGTTGCACGCATATTGTCGCGCGTGTAATAAACAGAAGCTTTTGGTGCCAGGTGCTCCTTGAAATCGAGGGCACGGGTAAAATCACTGTCGTTAAAAATGATGAAATCCTTAAAGTTCAATTCTTTAAGTGCAGCTTTTATTGAATGGGCATATTTCTTACTGTTTCTTTTATTCAGTGCTGCAAACAATGATTTATGTCCGATCTGGTTAATAGATTCGAGAATAACAGACGGAAAAAGGTTCCACATGTTTTCATTAATCCTGATAAGACCCTTTTCTTTGCCTTTGATGATGTTTAAACGTTTTTTAACCAGGGGGTTGGAGCGATGTTTTATACTGGTGAGCCGATCGAGGGGATAATTAACGTACAGCACCCGGTTATGTTTAGAGAACTCATACGCAAGGTTAACGCAA
>CAYNTB010000406.1:1901-2882 GCA_964399905.1 uncultured Bacteroidales bacterium
TGTAAGTCGTGCACGATAATATCCTTTCCTTTGATCATGTCTCGGTTTTTTGCCCTCTTTTTTTGTAAAGATCGTTCATGTGACCGTAAATTTTTCCAACAAAATTAGCCCAGGAATGACTTGTGGCAACTTCGATTCGCTTTTTGGCCAGATTCGGAGAATCTTCACTCAGGGCCCTTTCAATTTCAATGATGTATTCTTCTTTGGTGGAAGGTAAATAAGTATGGTCCTTAAAGTAAGCCATGAAAGTTGTTTTGGTAGCCACGGTAGGCTTTCCCATCGCGAGATATTCATCAATTTTTAACGGATAATTGATGTCGGTGATCGGATTCACAATTTGTGGGTTCAGTGCCACATCAAAGCCTTTTATATAAGCAGCGAGTTCCTCAGGATTTTTCCTTCCGAGGAATGTTACATTGGACAGTTTATGCAACTTACTCGCTTTAAAAGCTTCATCTTCGGGCCCGACCAAAACCAGGCTCCATTCAGGTCTTTGTTCGGCGATATAAACTAAAACATCAATATCGAGGCGGATTTTGGTTAGCGCACCAACATATCCGATAACAGGTTTTTTAATATTAATGAGATCTTTAGGAACCACCAGCTTCCCGTCTTTGTCGTTGTATCTGCTTAAATCGCAACCCTGTCCGATCATGTGCGAATTGGGGTTTGTTTGACGGGCATATTCGGCAAAATAATCTGAATTGGTGACCGCAATATCGGCTTTACGTATGATTTGCGGTTGTAAACGCGTGCCATGTAGTTTATGGTAGGGAACGAGGATTACTGCATCCCTCAACAGATAAACAAATGCATCGGGTTTTAGTAATTCTTTCAAATAAAAGCCATTAATCATCGAATTGTCGTTGAATAAGATGTAATCGGTAAATCCCAGATGATCGGCAGCAGCTTTAATTCTTTTAGCAAAACGTTTATCGTTAATTTTATTTAAAAAATTAAAGAGTGCAGGAGATTTCACCC
>CAYNTB010000407.1:0-2872 GCA_964399905.1 uncultured Bacteroidales bacterium
GTAAAATTAAGGATACCGTTGATATGGTTAAAGAACGTACAGCCATAAAAATTGACATTCATCAGCTTAACGAATTTAAAAAAGATCCGAAAGTACGATCGCTTTTAAAGCAGGGGATGGCCATTGGCTGCTTTTACATCGAATCGCCTGCTATGCGGATGTTGCTTAAAAAACTGGAAGCGGAAGATTACCTGCGTCTGGTGGCTGCCAGTTCCATCATACGGCCCGGGGTTGCAAAAAGTGGCATGATGCGCGAATATATTTTAAGATATCGCGATCAGGGCAGGAGGGGAGCTGCCAGAAAGGCACTTCCTGAGCTTTATAAGTTACTTGAAGAAACCTACGGTGTGATGGTTTATCAGGAAGATGTTTTGAAAGTTGCACATTTATTCGCTGATCTTACTTTGGCCGAAGCCGACATTTTACGACGGGGAATGTCGTGGAAATTTAAACAGCGAAATGAATTCCACAAAGTGAAGGATCGGTTTTTTGGTAACTGCAAACGTAAAGGATATAAAGATGAAACCATCAGGGCCATCTGGGATCAGATCGAGAGTTTTGCAAACTATGCATTCTCGAAAGGGCATTCGGCTTCATATGCAGTTGAGAGCTTCCAGGCACTCTTTTTAAAGGCCTATTATCCCCTGGAATATTTAACGGCCACTGTAAATAATGGGGGCGGATTTTATCATGCGGAATTGTATTTACACGAAGCCAGGATGCATGGTGCCATCATTGAGGCACCTGGTGTTAATCAGAGTGAGGCCTATTGTGTTTTAAAAGAAAAGCAAATTTTTATTGGGTTTGCCTTTGTTAAAAATCTGGAAACAAACTGCATTAAAAATTTATTGAAAGAAAGGACAAATGGCAGTTTCGGATCGCTGGAAGAATTTGTAAATCGTGTTTCAATCAGTTTAGAACAACTAATTTTGTTGATAAAAGTGGGCGGATTTAGAAACATCAATCCAAATAAAAAGGAATTGCTTTGGGAGGCACATTTACTGCTTTCAAAAGAGAAAAAATCGAAACCATCTAAAGTTTTATTTGAGGAAAAAGCAAAGCATTATCAATTGCCCGATTTAACTCATCAATCAATCGAAGATGCATTTGATGAAATTGAGTTGCTGGGTTATCCGGTTAAGGCATCACCTTTTGAGCTGCTAAAGCAAAAACCTGATCTTCAATTGAGAGCCAGGGATTTGTTGAAAAAACTAGGCAAACAGGTTGAAATTCTGGGTTACCTGGTTCATATAAAAGGAACCATGACAGGAGATGGAAAACGAATGAGTTTTGGCGTTTTTATCGATTTGGATGGAGAATGGATTGATACGGTACAGTTTCCTGATACGGCAAAAAAATATCCTTTCCAGGGATCGGGCTGTTATATCATCAAAGGTAAAGTGGTTGAAGAGTTTGGCTTTGTCAGTATTGAAGTAAACTGGCACCAGCGGCTAAGAAACCTGACGATTGAAGATATATGACAAATTATTGTTGAAAATTATTGATGGATTAAAGCAGAAGGTGAGTTTGAATACTTCCTGAAGCCAACTTATTTATTTTAAAGCTTTTCAATTTTATGTTAATTAAAGCAGTAATTTTGCACCCTCAAAAAGAAAAGCATGCAATCCATACGAAATATTGCCATTATTGCTCACGTCGATCATGGTAAAACAACCCTTGTAGACAAAATTATTCAGGAATGTAAGACTCTGGATCAACGAAAAGAACAAGGTGAACTCATTCTCGATAACAATGACCTGGAAAGGGAACGGGGAATTACAATTCTTTCAAAGAATGTTTCGGTTAAATATAAAGATGTTAAAATAAATATTATTGATACACCGGGTCACGCCGACTTCAGCGGTGAAGTAGAGCGCGTACTTAAAATGGCCGATGGCGTTTTATTATTGGTTGATGCATTTGAAGGACCCATGCCCCAAACCCGCTTTGTTTTAAATAAATCGCTGATGTTGGGTTTACACCCAATTGTGGTGATAAATAAAGTGGACAAGCCAAATTGCAGGCCTGAAGAAGTGCAACAGGAAGTATTTGAGTTAATGTTCAATCTGGATGCCACCGAAGAACAGCTTGATTTTGTGACCATTTTTGGTTCTTCAAAACAGGGTTGGATGACAACAGATTTGGGTAAACCGAGTACCAATGTGATTCCTTTGCTTGATACTATTTTGGAAAGCGTTCCTGAAGCTCCTTTTGTAGAAGGTACCCCGCAAATGCAAATCTCAAATATTGATTTTTCGAGTTATGTGGGCCGCATCTCTGTGGGCAGAATATTCAGGGGAACCCTGGAAGCAGGAAAGCAATATACTTTATGCCAGAAAGCGGGACAACGGACCAAGGTTAAAATAAAGGAGCTATTTGTTTTTGAAGGCTTGGGAAAAGCAAAAGTAACCGAAGCCAGGGCAGGGGATATCTGTGCTATTGTTGGGATTGAAGATTTTGAAATTGGCGATACCGTAGCCGATTTAGAAGCACCGGAACCACTGCCGCGTATTGCCATCGACGAACCGACCATGAGCATGTTGTTTCTGATCAATACTTCTCCATTTTATGGTAAAGAAGGAAAATATGTGACCTCCCGGCATTTACGAGACAGACTTTTTAAGGAAATGGAAAAAAACCTCGCACTTAAAGTTGAACTCACAAATTCGGAAGATCGGTTTACCGTCTTCGGTAGGGGAATCCTTCACCTTTCAATTTTAATAGAAACCATGCGTCGCGAAGGATACGAATTTCAGGTAGGTAAGCCCGAGGTTATCTTAAAAACTATTGAGGGTATCAAGTGTGAACCTTTCGAAACGCTGGTGATTGATGTTCCGGATGAATTTGCAGGTAAGGCAATCGAGCTTGTTAC
>CAYNTB010000408.1:0-2080 GCA_964399905.1 uncultured Bacteroidales bacterium
AGCTGTGATTTTTATATCTGTCTTTAATTCGAAGTGACTTAAATTATTAGATTGCTGATAAGCCTGAAAACCAAGCTCGGTATTTTCTTCTTTAAAGTCATAATTACTATAAACCAATACCAAGTCAAAAAAGTCATTGGCGTTGATCGAATGCCTCCACTTTAATGACGAACCCAAATTGTTATAACGGTAATTTGTACGTTGATAAAAGTTAATAAAATCCTTGCTATAATAGGTGAAAAAAGTAAGATTGTTATGTGGGTTCAGATTAAAAGTGAAGTTGGTAAAAACATCGCCAAATTGTGCCTGGCTGTTCTTGATCTCAATATCTTTAACCATCTTCAACATCCAATCGGAATAAGTTGACCGAATACTTACAAGATAACTGCTTTTGTCTTTTTGAATCGGGCCCTCCAATAAAACCCTGCCTGTAATCGGACTAATTCCCCCGTTTGCTTTAAAAGACTTCATATTTCCCTGTCGTGCACTAATATCAAAAATGGAAGATAAACGGCCACCATAGTTTACCGGAATATTACTCTTATATAGGGTGAAATTTTGTATGGCATCTGAATTAAAAGCTGAAAAAAAGCCCCCCAGGTGTGCCGGATTATAAACATGTACATCGTTAATGATAAACAGGTTTTGATCCGAAGGACTTCCTCTGACATTAAATCCGGCAGTTCCTTCGCCCAGCGATTGAACGCCGGAGAGCATTTCGGCAACTTTTAAAATATCAGATTCTCCGAGTATCAGCGGAATTTCTTTGATGTTTTTTGTGCTTATTTTTTCAATACCCATATTCAGGCTTCTGACCGGGTCAATTTCCTCACTACTAACGACCACTTCATTCAGCATATAAGATTCATCTTCCAGGTATACGATAGCTTCACCATCTGAATAAAGCTGTAACCCAAACTTGGCTTCTTTGCTGGCCACACTTTTTACTGTCAGTGTATAAGTGCCGGGTTTTATGCTACAGGAAAATTTCCCATTTAAATCGGTTGCCACACCACTTCCCAGCTCTTTAAAATATAAAGTGGCCCCCTCGACAGGTTCTTTAGTGAGGGCATTCAATACCTGTCCGTTAAAAATTGCATTCCGGTTTTTCAGCTGTGCAGATTTATTCCCAATAATCAGCTCTTTGTTTATAAATTCATCCTTAGTTTCCAGAAACCGATTTGCTATTGTTGGTGGGTTCGCCTGATTTTTTTCTTCCTGACTTAATGAAATAACGGGCGGTTGAATAAAATTTTTTGGAAGATCTTTGAACATAAAATCACGGACGATAAGCAATTTCCCGTCTGGCGATGTTATGACCTTTAATTGATAGGGCGATAAAAGATGATTCAGAAATTCTGCTAATGGCTTATTAACTGTAATTTCGGAGGTTCTGATTTCAGAAACATCTTCAGGATGATAAAAAAAATGAATTTGATGTTCGGTTTCCAGTTTTTCTACAAATTGATTCCACGATAAATACTGATAATCTTTGGTGATCATGATTTGATTTGACTGAGATGAAAGCCTCAACCCGATCAGAATAAAAAATACTGAAAATATAATTTGAATTTTATTCATTCGCTTCTTCTATGAATTTTTTACTGAATTTAACCAGCATCTCTAATTCAGATTGTGTAGCATTTTGAAAATCAATTTTATGGCCATTTAAATATTGCCTTATTTCTTTTTCGTGCGGGCTAAATAAATGAATAAATGCCTTGCGATTTGATACACGTTTTAGCTCCCCCTTTATGTTGAAATAATATAAAGGTTTCTTAAAATAAAATCCTTTATTGCCGCTTGAATTGTAAGTCTTTTTGTACTTAATAAAAAAATAGGGTTCTTCCTTGTGCACCAGCTTAACATAAGTCCCTAAATTGTTGTTCGTAAATAAGGAGGCTTTTACAAAGTGCTGGTTGTCAATCGTAAATGCATCAACCACTTTGTCAGATAATAAAGTGTGCGTAAATATTCCGGAGGAATTAATCTTTCGGATCACAACCCGATCAAGTGAAAGATCATATTTTAGCAGGACATCTTTGAAACGCTGCCCGTTAACAAAAACCTCTCCGACTTG
>CAYNTB010000408.1:2147-2869 GCA_964399905.1 uncultured Bacteroidales bacterium
CGGATGTGAATTTGAACTTTCATATAATTGCCGGTAAATTTCTCCATTGACAAGCACATCATCCAGTCCATAAATACTTTCGGTAAATGATTTTAATTGTTCAACCGGGCCGGTTGGATCTGCCTGTGCAAGAGTAAATTTGGAAAGGATAATAAGCAGCAATAAAAATAAAAACCGAAAATAAATTTGTGCAAATATTTTCATGAACTATTTTATTCAATACAAACCAAATTTAGCAAAAATTGTTCCAATAATGATCGTCTGAAACATATGATGAATAATGAGTTTGATAGAAATAACCCATAAATAGCATGAATATGGTAATTATTTACATTTTATTGTGTTAAATTATTAACAATGAAGGGGGTATAAAAAATAATTATCTTTATGCCCTTAACAAATGAATATAAAAAGCCAAACATCTTTGATGTAACTGGCTGCAGATATAAAAATAATTGGAATGATAAAGAAAGTACTGATTGCCAATCGTGGTGAAATTGCGGTAAGGATCATCAGGTCATGTCGTGAAATGGGTATCCGCTCGGTGGCAGTTTATTCAGATGCTGACCGAAAATCAATGCATGTTCGTTATGCGGATGAAGCCTATAATATAGGACCTGCTCCCTCCGATGAAAGCTACCTTGTTATTGATAAAATAATTGCGGTTGCAAAAAAATCAAATGCAGATGCTATCCATCCCGGTTATGGTTTCCTTTCGGAGA
>CAYNTB010000409.1:0-2853 GCA_964399905.1 uncultured Bacteroidales bacterium
AGATTATTGAATTCAGGTAATAATATTTGCAAAAATGTAATCCCTAAAATTGTAGCAATGATGCTTATTACAACGGATTCCATTATAAATTGTGATATTAATTTTTTTCGTGTCGATCCGACTACTTTTTTTACGCCTACTTCTTTAGCCCGATTTGATGCACGGGCTGTTGTGAGGTTCACAAAATTTATAAGTGCAATTAAAATAATAAAAATGGCGATAATGATAAACGCATTTACTACCGGTTTGTTTCCATGATTAATTCCTGACTCGTGTTTTGCTTCTTTAAAGAAGTATATGTCTTTAAGCGGCATCAGGTTAATAAAGTCAGGAGTTGTTGTTTCATCAATTAAGCCTTGATTTTCATAATCGTTCAGAAAATTGAATATTTTATCTCTTAATTTAATTTGATCGTAATCGTTTGATTTAAGCAGCAAATAGGTGAGATAGTTCCATGACTGTAATGTTTCCAGCCTTTCCTTGCCTTGAACCTGATACATGGTAATTATTGGGATGTAAAGGTCGGATTTAAAATGAAAATTCTGACTGTCGTCAATCACACCGGTCACTTTACATTTAAGTGAGCTGTTAATAGTAATTACCTTATTATAAGGGTCTTCATCTCCAAATAATTGAAGTGCAATTTTTTGGGTTATTAATACTGAATTAACATCTTTTAGTGCTGTTTTTTCATCTCCGATTAAAAGTTTGACATTAAATACATCAAAAAAAGTGGAGTCAACTGCTCCGCAGGTCTCTATCGTTAGTGATTTTTCTACTTGCTTTTCATCAGGGGTATACTTCACAACCAAATTTGGCTGATAAACAAAACGGCATATTTTATCTATTTCAGGAAATTTGCCGTTCATGATATGCCCCACACCAGGTGGTATCACGCACCAATCTTCAAATCCCATTCTTAAGATTTTATCGTAATTGGGATTGAATTTATCATAGCTGTACTCATGCCTGACATAAAGGCCAATGAGTAAAAAGATACAAATTCCGATGGCCAGGCCCAATATGTTAATCACTGAATAAAGTCTCTGACTGAGAATGCCACGAATTGAAAATTTTAAATAATATTTGAACATAGATTTGAAATTTAGGTTAATCAAAACAAACCTACTCCAAACTTATGCCAAAAAATGTAACAGTTAGCAAATGAGGTTAATATAAAATTTAATAAGGACGCGGGTAAATAATATGTGTCAGAATGAACAGTAATTTGGTTCATAATGATACAGTTTGTATATTTGGTATGTTAAATAATTAGATATGAATAATAAGGAAGGGAAAATTCTATTTGTGGATGATGATCCGGATGTTTTATACACTGCACACCTAATCCTAAAGCCTTTGTTTAAGAAAGTAGTCGTCTTAAGTGAGCCGGAAAAGATCATTGAGGAAATGAAATCTGACAATTTTGATGTGGTTGTGTTGGATATGAATTTTACAGTGGGAAACACCAGCGGAAAGGAGGGATTGTTTTGGTTAAAACAAATTTTAAAGTTTGATTCCAGCCTACATGTTATTATGAATACGGCTTATGGAGATATAGCTCTTGCAGTAGAAGCTATGAAATTGGGAGCAGTGGACTTTTTAGTGAAACCCTGGGAAGTACAAAAATTATCAACAACCGTACAAAATGTTTATAAGTTAAGCAGATCAAAAAAGGAAATCGAAAACCTGGAATCTATAACGGAAATATTAAATAAAGACGCCAATCAGCCTTTTCATGAATTGATAAGCAAAGCTAAAAGTATGGAGCCCGTTTTTGAAATCATTGAAAAAGTGGCTACGACGGAGGCTAATGTTTTAATTTTAGGCGAGAATGGAACAGGCAAGGAACTTGTTGCCAGATTAATTCACCGGAATTCAAATCGCAAAGAAAAAAATTTTATTAATGTAGATTTGGGTTCCATTACAGAATCATTGTTCGAATCGGAATTGTTTGGGCATATGAAAGGTTCGTTTACGGATGCTCAGGAAAACAGAATCGGCAGATTTGAGGTCGCGTCGGGAGGAAGCTTGGTTTTGGACGAAATTGGGAATTTGTCACTTCCTTTGCAAGCTAAATTACTGGCGGTAATTCAAAACAGGCTGATGTATCGCATTGGCTCAACTAAACCCATCAATCTTGATGTTCGTTTAATATGTGCCACAAATAAGCCAATTTATCAAATGGTTGCAAATGAATCCTTTAGACAGGATTTGTTATATCGCATCAATACTGTCGAAATTAATTTGCCGCCTTTAAGGCAAAGAATTGAGGATGTACCGCTTTTGGTAAATCATTTTCATAAAATATATAAGTCTAAATACAATAAGCCAAACCAGGTTGTAAAGGCAGATGCAATTAAAAACCTGCAACTGTATTCCTGGCCTGGTAATATCAGGGAGTTGCAACATGTTATAGAAAGAGCCGTCATTATGAATAATCAAAATGAGCTTACTTCTTCTTCTTTCTTATTGAAAACAGAAACACCTACTGATGTTGAACCCTCAACAAATTTAACTATGGAGGAAATGGAAATTAAAACAATAAAAGGTGCTTTAAGGAAAACAAATGGAAATCTGTCACAAGCTGCCGAAGAATTAAAGATTGGTAGAAGTACATTGTATCGTAAAATAAAGAGGTATGGAATTTAAAAAATTTAGATTCATTGTTCTGAGTGCTATTGTTGTAATTCTTGTTCTTGCTTTTGCAGTTGCATATTTTGTGTTACAAAGTCCATATTGGATGTTATCAATCTGGTTTGGAGCTCTTATTATTTTTGTTGTAATTCTATTGATCATATATGTTGAAAACTGGAAAATAAAATTGACCAATTTTTTAATGGCAATAAGCCA
>CAYNTB010000410.1:0-1507 GCA_964399905.1 uncultured Bacteroidales bacterium
ATGCACAAAAAGCTTTAACTGTAGGAGAAGTAACTGCAAAACCCGGCGAAAAAGCATCGGGATACATCAATGTGCCTGCTGGTGAAGACAGTGGGGTTACAAGAATTCCGGTTACGGTAATCAACGGCATAAACGATGGCCCGACACTCGCATTAACAGCCGGAGTTCATGGCTACGAGTACCCGCCCATACTTGCCATGGTAAGGCTGGCCCAGGAGTTGGATCCAAACAAGATTTCCGGTAAAGTGATTATCGTACATGTTGCCAATGTTCCTTCCTTCTTAAAAAGAACCGTTTACTATAATCCGTACGACTGGAAAAATTTCAACCGTGTTTTCCCGGGCAAAGAAGATGGCAGCAATACAGAACGCATGGCTTATCAAATTACAAAAGAAGTAATTGATCAGTGTGACTATCTGATCGACAATCATTGTGGCGACGGTAATGAAGATTTGATGCAATATTTATACTGTACTGAAACCGGCAATACTGAAGTTGATAAAAAAACGAGACAGCTTGCCATTGATTTCAACCTCAAGGTGATTGTTCATGAAAGCGGACGAACAAAAGATGTAGCTAATTCGCTATATGTCAGTAATACGGCATTGCTCCGCGGAAAACCGGCTATATCTATTGAAGCCGGGAAATTGGGAGGTACCGCCGAAGAAGATATTCAGGCGATTTTAAAGGGCAGTCATAATATTTTAAAAGGACTCGGGATGATGGAAGGGAAACCTAAAATGGATTTCGAATCGGTATGGGTAGAGGAATACAAAATTATCACTTCCGAACATGAACAGGGCTTATATTACCCGCTGGTATCAAGAGGCGATCATGTTCAGGAAGGTGAGCTTGTTGGCTATTTAACCGATTATTTCGGCAACCGGCTTCAGGATGTAAAAGCGCCTTTCGACGGCATCATTCTGTACATCATTGCAACACCGCCTATGTCGAAAGGAGAACCCATGGTGTCTGTTGGCAGGTTCTAAGCAGAGAACCACAAATTTTTATAAAACTTTGACTGGTATTTATTTGCAAACAAAAAGGAATGAAACAAAAAGTATCGCTGGTGCTTTCGGGAGGTGGTGCAAGGGGCATGGCCCATATCGGTGTAATTGAAGAGCTGGAAAAACAAGGCTATGAAATAGCATCTCTGGCCGGAACTTCAATGGGGGCGCTTGTGGGTGGTGTTTATGCCGTAGGAAAAATTGATGAACTTAAAAACTGGCTTTATTCTCTTGACAAAAGAAAAACCTTTTCCCTGATCGATTTTACTTTCAGCAAACAGGGCTTTGTAAAAGGCGATAAGGTTTTTCAGAAAATGAAGGATTTTGTTCCTGATATCAATATTGAAGATTTAAAAATTCCATACCTGGCAGTTGCCTCTGATATCCTTCGTAAAAAAGAAGTGGTATTTACAAGTGGACCCTTATTGGATGCGATTCGTGCTTCTGTGGCATAATCGTATCTCCGTAAAGGATATTTTCCAAGCTTTCGCATAAATATC
>CAYNTB010000410.1:1555-2841 GCA_964399905.1 uncultured Bacteroidales bacterium
GAGGGGTTATCAATAATATTCCGATCAATCATGTGAAACGGGTTGAGGGGGATATTGTAATTGCTGTTAATGTAAATGCAGATGTTCCATTGTACAGGCCCAAAATTTCTAAAAAAGAAAAGGCAGATAAACTTTCTGTTTATCAAAAGAAATTAAACGAATTTTACAGTCATTTGTATCACATCAGTCCAAAAAGCAATGAGGAAAATTTTGGTTATTTCAACATCATCAATAAAACTTTAAGCCTCATGACCGCCCGTGTTGTTCAATTGATGCTGGAAAATCATGCACCAGATATTCTGATCAACATCTCACGCGAATCTTGTGGGACCTACGATTTCTTCAAAGCAGAAGAATTGGTTGAAATTGGCCGTCACAACGCAATTAAAAGCCTTAAAGATTATCAGACAGGAACCAGCTAACAGCCTTTTTAAACACAATTGGATCACCGGCCGAATCGATTTTTTGAATAAAGCCTATAACCGTCATCTCAATCAGAGACCATCATGAATTTATTAATAAAAGCGAACCCCGATAAAGACAAATGGCTGCAAATAACCGCCGTTGTGATTACGGGTTTATTAAAATTCATATTGGTTGACTGGCTTGCTTTAAGGGTATTCTATATTGTGTCGGCCTGTTTGTTCTGGCTCATTTTTATCAGGGTCAAATATAAAAACGATCCTTCTGTGATTCAAGAATGGGGCTTCCAAAAAAAGTACCTCCGTCATTCATTTTGGTTTTTGTTGCCATTTGCCCTGCCTTTCTCCATTTTGATCCTCATTTACGGTCTAAGCACCCATACTTTTTTTCTGAACTGGCATATCATACCCATCTTTTTTATTTATCCAATGTGGGGGATTATTCAGCAGTTTATTGTGGTTGGGCTTGTGGCCGGAAATTTAAAAAGACTTAGCACAGTAAAAATCGCCGATTGGCAAATTTTGATCATCGTAAGTTTCTTATTTGCCATCATCCACTTTCCGGATATCAGGCTCATGATTTATGCATTTGCCATGGAACTTATATTTATCCTTACCTATTTTCGGTATCAAAATTTATGGATACCCGGAATTTTTCACGGCTGGGTATCCAGTTTATTTTTGTTTTTTGTGATGAAAAGGGATTTATGGAATGAATTACTGATCATTTTCCGGTAAGTGAACTGTTTATAAAAAATTGAGTAAAGAAGGATCCGCGGCATCACGGCCTGGGTGGTCGGCCCATCCACCGACCCGGCGCTTCCCGTCGCCCCGGCCCCCGGCCTGGACCTGGCTGGGCTGGGC
>CAYNTB010000411.1:0-2836 GCA_964399905.1 uncultured Bacteroidales bacterium
GTATCCATTTCTATATCGAATTCAGGAAAACCCTCCGTATCAAAATAAAAATTAAGATTAAACTCCTGCTCTGCTTTTTCAACAAAATCCGTCCAACTTAATTGAGCATAATCTTTCGAAAGCATGATCCTGGCTTCCTGGGCATAGACAGAAAGATGCATAAAACCAGCCAAAGACAGTAGAATAATTCGATTGAATAGTATGCTTTTTAAAGAATTAAAGATCATCACAAAAGTTAAATAGGTTGAAAAGTTGCAATTGGCTCGCTGTTTTTAAGCGGATATGATTAGTTCTCATATATTTACTGATGGCCTTTTCGTTTCCGCTAAAGTATTTCATCAGCATATTTTTATTTGAAATTCGGTTTAATTTTCCCTTATAAAAGATATAGAGGGTTTCTTCCGGCTTATCGTAATAACCATTGGGTGACGAATATGTAATAATTGGTTTATAAGTGATTCGGTGTTTTATAAGTCCCCGAAAATCACCGGCATAAACTTGTTCGTAAATTCCGCCTTCGGTCATATTTGTGAAGCAGGCCAGGTTGATAAAAAAATGATTTTCTATAAACAGAGAATCAACAAATTTTTCATCCAGTATAATGTTTTTGGGCATATCATCGGGAAATTGAATTTTTGCAATTAATTGATCGTGCTCAATATCATACATAATTTCCTGGTTCTTAAAGATTCTACCCTTGATGAAAAGTGTGCTGTTTTTCCATAATTTGTCGTTCAAAAAATAGGGAGAGCCAAGTGCATTTGGGTTAAGCGGACGGTAAAGATGACCGTTAACCAGCAGATCGTCCAGTTTATAAATTTGATCTACCTGATTTTTTAATCCGGAATATATTGCTGCTGTTTCAGTTACATTTTGAGAATGCAGTGGGAATGAATACAAAGTGACAAACAAAACAATATAAACGATGATATGTCGTCTCTGAATAAACGCCATTTTTAATAGCTTGAGTGAAACTTTTCTTTATTAACCAAATATAGTTTTTATAGTGAACCAATTATTCAGAACAAAACCCGAATAAAAGAATAAAAAAAAATTATAGATATATATAGAAATATACACTATGAAAATGTTTAATAAATCGACAAATTATCGAAATAAATGTAATTTGTGAATGATTATAAATAACTAAAATAAATGAGGGAATGGCAATATAATTATGGATTTATTGCAAAATTACAGAATCGCGAAGTGAAGCATATATAAGATATCGCCATTAAATCTAGGAGGCGCAATCTTTATGCATTAATATTTGGTTGTGTAAGTTGTTTTAAATGAGCTTTTAATCAGCCAATGCTCTTGATTTCTTTTTCAGGAACATCCGATATTTTTTCCATAATTTTTTTGAGGGTAGCATACAGTTTATCCCTTCGATCGCGGTATAGTTCCAGTCTTAAAGAGTCTTCTTCAGCAAGGAAATTTTTACGGTCGAGTTCACTGGCAACCCTTGCTAATAAGTAAAAATTCAGCACATCAAGCTGGGCAGGGGTAAGTTTCGGATAGTCCTTAGTGATAGCTTCTTTGCCCATTCTTTCATAATAAACACCACTTGCTGTTTTTACAATTTCTAAAATTAGTTCATCATCAGCTGTATTGAATAATGTTCTTTGAACTTTCTTGTCGATTAATTTGCGCAGCTCATTGCTCTTGTCTTTAAAATCTTTGCTGAGTTGATCAATATCAATCGTCTGTTGATTGGAATTGAAATGAAGGGAAACAAATTCGCTGGCAAATAAGAAGTTACTAGTTAATAAAATAGTTAGAATGATGATTTTTTTCATGAGCCGATTTTTTTAGGGGTAAAAATATGGGTTAGATTTGGAAAAGTCAAAAAAAAATCAAGGATTCATATCAATTTTAACAAATTTATACATCAATCAGTACTTTATGTAGCTAAATATTCTGGTTTTATATAATATTTAAATAACAGAAAAATCCCCCTTGTTTAATTTCATAGATTTGATCAATTCCAAAAATTCACCATATGGAACGAGCATGATTCGTTAAAAAACAATCACGGATGCAAATTCATCATGCGGGTTACATCCGGCCATCACATAAAATTATTATCGGATGAAAAACAGAAAATTATTATTTGTTCTTGTGTTATTTGTAATTGCACCATTCTTTATTAGTGCGCAAATTGAACAGGTTGACCTGGAAATGGTTTATAAAATTAAGCAGGAAGGAAAATTAAATTCGAAAATAGAAGATTTTTCGTTTTGGATGACTGATTATGCAGGCCCCAGGCTTAGTGCCTCCCAGGCTAAACTCAGGGCAAATGAGTTGGCCAAAAAGAAAATGGAAGAAATCGGTTTAAAAAATGTTGTGATCGAAAATGTAAGAGACTTTGACAGGGGAGGATGGGATAATAAACGTACCTATGTTGCCATGACAAAACCTTACTATGTTAACTTTTCGGCAAATCCGAAGGCCTGGACCGGAAGTACCCATGGAGAAATCAAAGGTGAAGCCGTTTTACTTGAGATTAACACTGAAGAAGATTTAGCAAAATATGCCGGTAAACTTGAAGGAAAGATTGTTGTAATTCCTTCGCAGTCAACTTATGAAGTAAGTTTTGAACCATTGGCCAGCCGATATTCTGATGATGATTTAGTTGAAATTCAGGAAGAAAGCCTGGAGGCAAGACGTCGTAGGGGAAATTTTAATATGGCAGATTATCAGCGATTAAGAATGCTTGCAGAAAAAACTTCCCAATTTTTAAAAAATGAGGGAGTGGCTGTAATATTAAACGGATCAGGAACATTCAATGTACCCCGTTCAAATGGAGCCAGTTATAAAAGCGGCGATCCGGAAC
>CAYNTB010000412.1:0-2829 GCA_964399905.1 uncultured Bacteroidales bacterium
GGCCACGCCCTCTACAGCAAATACCACGATCCCAACGAGCCCTGGCTGCTCCGTGAGCCGGCCCACAGCTTTACGACCGAGGCGATCGCCATGCTCTTCGGCCGACTGAGCCGCAATGCCGCCTGGATGCAGCAGATGCTGGAGCTTTCCGACGCGGAGACCGCCGAGATCAAGGCGGTCACTTGCTGATTCCTTTAACATTAATATAGGCTAATCCACTAAATATGAGAAAAAATAAAAGAATTCTTACCCATTGTAAGCTGAAGAACGGGAAAAAATATGCCAGGGTATCGGCCAAGCCATTTGCAACGGCAGCATTTGCCATCACCGCCGCACCGAAAATAAAAATATTGGTTGTTAAAAATCCTGCATATTTACCAAATGCTTCTTCGATATAAGAATAGGCTCCACCGGTTTTTGTAACCTGGGTCCCGATTTCCACAAAACTGAGCATAATCATCATCATCAGAAGGCCACAAATGATAAATGCCAGAATACTACCGGTTCCCAGCCTTTCGAAAACAATTACAGGGATCAAAAAAATTCCTGCACCAACGATAATGTTTATAGAGTTTGCGACAAGCCCCCAAACACCGATTTCTCTTTTCAATCCTTCATTTTCATTCATAATAATATTTCATTGTATTTAAAAAAAGGAGATAAATTCTGTATTACAGGATGATTTGTGTTTTACGACATTAATAATAATGCTTCCTGGCCTTTCATTCCTGCGTGAATACCGATGTTTTGTGCCGCGATACTGGCGGTTTTTACAGTGCTCGTCAATAATTCATCAACCTTTTTAATGCCACTGATAATCGCACACACATCGTTGCGCATATTTGCAACTTCAATATTAATATACCCACACGCTAAAAAACCCTTGGGTGCAAAAAGCATTAAAATGCTCGTGTTTTGGGTTGGGATTTCATAAGCCTGATAATCTTGCCCTTCGATAGTAATTACTTTATTCATAGATGTTGATTTCGATTGTTCGGTAAATATAACAGATTTTAAAAATAAAAAGGGTGAAATCCGGTACCGAATTTCACCCCAAAGCCTAAAGTTTACAATCGTATGTTAGGAAGCTTTTGAAATCCCCTGATTTGGATGATCATGGCTCACCATGATCTCCCCGTTTTTAACTTCCAATAAGATGTGATTTCCCGGTTTTATTCTTTCTTCGAGCAATGCCATAGAAATGCTGTTCACAATTTCTCTCTGAATGAGCCGTTTCAATGGTCTTGCACCAAATTGAAGATCAAAGCCTTTGTCCTTTAAATAGTCGATTAAACTTTGATCGACTGTAAAAGAGATGTTTTGTTTGGCAAGAACCTGTAGGAAATTATTGAGTTGAATTTTAATGATCCCTTCAATATCTGTTAGGTTCAGGGGCCTGAACATTACCAGTTCGTCAATTCTGTTTAAAAATTCCGGCCTTAAATGTTTTTTTAAGAGTTCAAATACAAGGTTTTTGCTTTTTTCATAAAGCAAGTCTATGTTTTTGTCAGGATGATCAAATAACTGTTGTATAATATCAGAGCCCATATTCGAAGTCATGATGATGATGGAATTTTTAAAATTAGCCATTCTTCCCTTGTTGTCAGTGAGCCTTCCATCCTCAAGTACCTGTAATAAAATATTAAAAGTGTCCGGGTGAGCTTTCTCAATCTCGTCCAGCAGAATGACCGAGTATGGTTTTCGCCTGATAGCCTCTGTTAACTGCCCGCCTTCATCATAGCCAACATATCCGGGTGGGGCACCGATCAAACGTGAGACGGCATGTTTTTCCTGGTACTCACTCATGTCAATCCTCGTTAATGAGTTTTCGTCATTAAACAGATATTCTGCCAACGCTTTTGCAAGTTCAGTCTTTCCAACACCTGTAGTGCCAAGAAATAGAAATGAACCAATAGGTTTTTTCTCGTCGGATAATCCGGTACGGCTTCTCCTGATGGCCGAGGCGACCGCACTGATTGCTTCATCTTGTCCTACCACTCTTTTGTGAAGTTCGGCTTCAATGTTCAGTAATTTGTCTTTCTCGGTTTTGAGCATTCGGGTAACCGGCACGCCTGTCCAGCGCGAACCTACCTCCGCTATATCTTCTGTTACTATTTCTTCTCTAACCAATCTTTTCCCGTTCGATTCATATTCATTTAATTTATCAATGGTTTCGGTCAAAATTTTTTCTGCTTTTGGAAGTCGTCCGTATCTTATTTCAGCAACTTTTGCCAGTTCTCCATTTCTTTCAGCTTTTTCGGCCTCATATTTTAATGATTCTATTTCTTTTTTTGTTTGTTGAATTTTTGTGACAACTGATTTTTCATCTTCCCATAGGGCCATTAATTGTTTACGGTCTTCTGATAAGTTGGCGAGCGTTTCTTTTATCTGTTCAACACGTTCTTTGTTTTTTTCGCGCTTAAAGGCCTCTTTCTCAATTTCCAGTTGTTGAATTTTACGGTCCAGTTTGTCAATCTCTTCTGGTTTTGAATTCATTTCGAGCCTTAAATGTGCTGAGGCTTCATCAATAAGGTCGATGGCCTTATCTGGTAAAAAGCGATCTGAAATATACCGAATCGAGAGTTGTACGGCGGCAATTATCGCTTCATCCTTTATTCTGATTTTGTGATAATTTTCATAACGTTCCTTGATTCCCCGTAAAATTGAGATGGCATCCTGCTCTGAAGGTTCATCGATAAATACTTTTTGGAATCTGCGTTCAAGGGCTTTGTCTTTTTCAAAATACTTTTGATACTCGTTTAAGGTTGTTGCCCCAACAGCTCTCAGGTCGCCTCTGGCCAAAGCAGGTTTTAGAATATTAGCGGCATC
>CAYNTB010000413.1:0-2816 GCA_964399905.1 uncultured Bacteroidales bacterium
AATCGCCGGATGGAGAATATATTATTACCGAAACCATCCGTAAGCCTTATTCTTATCTGGTTCCATTCAACCGTTTTCCAACCGTATTAAGTCTTTTGGATAAAGATGGTAAATTCATCCGGATTATCCAGGACATTCCATTAATTGAAGAAATGCCCAGTGGTTTTGATGCTGCCGAAACAGGCCCAAGAAGGGTAAACTGGAGATCAGACAAACCAGCTTCAATTTATTGGGTTGAAGCATTGGATGGCGGCGATCCAAAAACAGAGATAGAATACCGCGATGCTGTTTACACTGCCGATTATCCATTCGATTTAAATAACAAAACACATGTGGTTTCGGTAAAAAACAGATTCCGTAACATTCTTTGGGGAAATGATAAAATTGCAATTGCCTATGACAGCTGGAGAGCGACTCGTGAAGCAGTGGTTTACACCATTAAGCCTAACGAATCAAATAAAGCCCCAGAGGTTTTATTTACCTTAAACACAGAAGATATTTACAATGACCCGGGCAGTCTTGTTACTGTCGAAAACCAGTTCGGAAGAAATGTATTATTAATTGATAAAGACCGCTATGTATACCTTAGCGGCGAAGGATATTCTCCCGAAGGGAACCGTCCATTCCTAAACCAATTTGACCTGACAAAAAAAACCACCAAAGAATTATGGAGAGCTGATGGTATCAGCACCTATGAAAGTATTGGATCCAGAGGTGGACCTTATTTTGTGGACATTAAAAAAGGGGTCATGATAACCACTATTGAATCGGCCACTGAAAATGCCAATTACTACTTGCGCAACTTCAAGAAAAAATCTGCTCCACAGCAGATTACTTTCTTCGAAAATCCGTATAAATCACTTGAAGGTGTAACCAAAGAATTTATCAAATACAAACGTGATGACGGAGTTGATTTGACTGCCACCATGTATTTACCTGAAGGTTACGATAAAGAAAAAGACGGCAGATTACCAATGTTGATGTGGGCCTATCCGCGTGAATATAAAGATCCATTGACTGCGGGCCAGGTTCGTACTTCACCGCATCGCTTTACAAGAATTAGTTATGGTTCTCCGATTTTTTGGGTTAAACGCGGATTTGCAATACTCGAAAATGCAGAATTCCCAATTATCGGGGAAGGGGAAACCGAACCAAATGATTTGTTCATCCCTCAATTGGTTGCCAATGCAAAAGCTGCAATTGACGCCCTTGATGAAATGGGCATTGTTGACAGAGACAGGGTTGCCGTTGGAGGGCATAGTTATGGAGCTTTCATGACTGCAAATTTGTTAACACATTCTGATTTATTTGCAGCCGGAGTTGCACGTAGTGGTGCTTACAACAGAACGCTCACACCTTTCGGATTCCAGTCGGAAGAAAGAACTTACTGGGAAACTCCTGAACTGTATTTTAACATGTCGCCATTTATGCATGCCGATCAAATGAAACATGCATTGCTTCTTATTCACGGAGTGGCTGACAATAATTCGGGAACTTTTCCATTGCAAAGCGAAAGGTATTATAATGCATTAAAAGGTCACGGAGCAACAGTTCGCCTGGTTATGCTTCCAGCCGAAAGTCATGGTTATGCAGCCTATGAATCAATTCTGCATGTTTTATGGGAAACAGACCGTTGGCTGATGAAATATGTAAAGGATAAAAAATAGAATCCATTTTCAAAGTATAAAACAGCTACTGCTTTTGTGGTAGCTGTTTTTTTATTCTAAAAAATGATTTTATTCGTACTTAAGTGCAATAACCGGGTTTTGATTTGCAGTATGTACAGAATGATATCCAACGATTAACATAACAATCATTAAAACGATTAAACCGGATAACGGATACCATAGAAAATTTATCGATACACTTTCTGTGAAATTCTGCAGCCATTTGATAGAAATGAAGTATATAATTGGCCAGGCTAGCAAATTGGCAAATAAAGTTAAGAACATAAATTCCTTGCCAAGATTCATTACTATATTCACGACTGAGGCACCCAGTGTTTTACGGATACTTATTTCTTTTCTTCGTGATACCGCAACAAAAGCGATTAAACCAAATAAGCCGAGCAAGGATATTAAAATAGCGAGCACTGTGAAAAGGCTAATCAATTTCGAAACTTTCTTTTCCGCTAAATACATATTTTCAAATTCCTTATCTATAAATCTTATTTGCGCGGGCCATTTAGGTTCCTGTTTTCTCCACACTTCTTCTATCAGCGCAAGCGTTTTTGATATATTTTTATTGTCAATCCTCATCACAAGCCTGTAAAAATAAGACGGAAAACCATCTCCATATCTATACACAATAGGTGGCACTTCTTCATGTAATGATTTGTAATGGATATCGTTAACCATACCAACCACTGTTCGCACAGTGTCATCAAAAAAACCGAATACCTGCTGCCCGACCGGGTCATCATAAATATTTAGCATTCTTGCAGTAGTTTCATTTATGATGCATGAATTAACATCTTCATAAGTGCTGTTACTCAGAAAAGTCCTTCCTTTAAGAATTTTTGCCCCTATCAAATCAAAATAACCTTCATCGATAAAAATATAGCCACAGCCAATATTATTTTCATTATCATCAACTCGCAATCGCAGCGTACACCAATTATTAATATCCTCTCCGGGTACATTAAAAGCACCACTTAACCCAAGAATTTCCGGATACTGTTTCAGATCGTCTTTTATATGATCGTAACGCTTTTTCATCCCTTCAGCCCGAATATTATTTAAAACAACCAAGCTGACAGACCCTGATTTTTATTTCGAGAGAATTCTTACCCTGTTTAAGGTAGTCGGTGATATCGA
>CAYNTB010000414.1:0-2805 GCA_964399905.1 uncultured Bacteroidales bacterium
CGTAGCCTGAGTCATTTGCTGGAAGAAGCCGAAGATAAAATGACTTCGCTTGCACAAAGGCCGGTCAGGGAAAGATTGGCCGAAAATCTGATATTCTTAAAAGAAGTATTTAGTTCAAATCCGACCGATTGTGAAAGAGAAAATGATTGTGATGTTATTTGCATGACCAGAGAGGATATTGCAAGTATCGTTGGTACAGCCACAGAAACGGTTATCCGGATACTAAAAGATTTTAAAGAGGAAAAACTCATTGAAATTAAAGGCCGGAAAATTATATTAAAAGATGCGGAAGGATTAAGGAAAATCATTAAATCATACCCCGGATTATAAATCGTATCCAATTTTTGTAAATATGATAATTGTCAGTTTTGAAAATGAGAACTGTCATTTTTTAGATTGATAATCATCATTTTATTTCCCTCTGTTCGATTCTATCTTTCGATCAATATTTGTGCAAAAACATATCTTAAGATGGAAGGCCAATTAAATGATAATTATTATCGTGAAACCCTTGTTGTGGGTGGAGGCATCGCCGGTATTCAAGCTTCACTCGAAATTGCCAACAGTAAAAACAAAGTTTATCTACTTGAAAAAACAGGAACCATTGGCGGACACATGGCCAAGTTTGACAAAACATTTCCAACCCTCGATTGTGCAGCCTGTATCCTGACACCCAAAATGGTGGAGGTTGGGCAACACGATTTTATCAAACTCATAACCAATAGTGAACTTCTTTCCATAAGCGGGACACAGGGTAATTTTTCAGTCAAAATACTGAAGCATACCCGAAGGGTTAATATTAAAGTTTGTATCGGGTGCGGCATTTGTGCCGAAAAATGCCCCACCAAGGTTGTTGATGAATTTGATGAAGGAACCAGCTTGCGAAAAGCCATATACATCCCATTTCCACAGGCAGTTCCAAACAAATATTTAATCGATCCGGAACATTGTACTTATGTTCAGAGTGGTAAGTGTGGTGTCTGTGCAAAAGTATGTCCGGCTGATGCGGTAGAATTAGATTCAATCGACGAAACAATTGAATTAAAAGTTGGTAACATTATTTTGGCAACAGGATTTAAGCCTTTTGATGCCCGAAAAATTGATCAGTTTGCTTATGGTAAATATCCGAATGTACTTACCTCTCTTGAGCTCGTAAGGCTAATCAATGCTTCTGGTCCAACCGGTGGCGAAATTACGTTTCGATCGCAGGATAAAAAGGGCAATTGGATTTTTCAGAAAGGAAATGGAGAACCAAAAAGTTTTGCAATCATACATTGTGTAGGGAGCCGGGACGAACAGCACCGAAAATATTGTTCACGGGTTTGCTGCATGTACTCCTTAAAACTGGCGCATCTGATCAAAGAAAAAATTCCTAAAGCTGAGGTTTGCGAATATTTCATAGATATGAGAGCCTATGGCAAAGGATACGAAGAATTTTATGAGCGTATTCAATCCGAAGGAGTGAACCTGATCCGGGGCCGGACTGCAAAGGTGGAATCAAAGAACGGATATTTGCGATTGCGGTCCGAAGATATTATTCACCAAAAAATAATTGAATCTGAAGTTGATATGGTCATACTTTCTGTAGGACTTGAGCCTGCTGATGATACAGTGAAATTAGCCAAAATGGCGGGTATAGAGATTGGTGATGATGGATGGTTTAGGCAATTGGCTTTCGACAGCGATGCTGAGCATACTTCCAAGAAAGGAATTCTGATTGCGGGAGCCTGTCAGGGGCCAAAAGATATCCCTGATTCGGTGGCGCAAGGTTCGGCTGCTGCAGCCATTGTTTTACAAAATGTGATGAAAAATGTCAGGCCCGCCGGGCACGAAATGTCGGTTTCGGAACATATCGTTGATGTACCTGATATAGTTTAAGATCAATAATGGAGGATATAAAAATGAGCTACACAATAAATACAGCATTTAAAAAAGAACTGACTAAATATGGGGCAGGCAACTGGAACGAATGTTTTCATTGTGGGAACTGCACTGCCATTTGCCCTTTAACCGAAGATGGCTTTTTGTTTCCCCGGAAATCAATCAGATCCATCCAATTGGGTCTCGAGGAAAAAATAACTGCCAATATCGATCCCTGGTTATGTTATTACTGTGGAGAGTGCAGTGAAACTTGTCCGAGGGATGCAAATCCGGGTGAACTTATGATGACATTAAGGCGTTATCTGACTGCAGCTTATGATTGGACGGGCCTGGCCAGAAAATTTTATACTTCTAAAATTTGGGAATTCGGGGTAATGGTTATTTTCTTCCTGATTATTATAACCTTGTTCGCGCTATTTTTACCACCGTCTTCCCAAATTTTTTCAAATCCGGCTGCTTTCATTAATGCCGAAGGTGGCGTTATGATCAATCAAATGGTTGATGGCATATCGGGTGAACAATTCATGAAAATAATTCATTATGGCGACTGGGTGATGGCTGCCATTGTTGCAATATTACTCGTATCGAACATCTTTAGTATGTTTTATAAAGTAATCCTTCGGGATAAATCCATTCAGATTCCAGTTACGGCATATTTTACGGAATTCTGGCAGCTAATCTATAATTTTTTGGTACAACCCAAATTTTCAAAATGTGAAAATAAAAATTATTGGTCGGGGCATTTGTTTTTAATGACCGGATATACAATCATGTTTATCGTAATTGTAACCATGTTGCCCTTGTTCCAAATCGAAGAAATTAAGCCTTGGTATCACTGGCAACGACTTCTGGGTTACTATGCCACCTTTGTGAAATTCAGATTAGGGGTAACAGGAGGAATAGGGAGTGGTAAGTCAACAATCT
>CAYNTB010000415.1:0-219 GCA_964399905.1 uncultured Bacteroidales bacterium
GTAGTCGGAAAACCTTTTGGCGGCATCATGGTGGCGCAGTAGGTTGAAATGGGTTCTTCAGATATCAGGATTCCGCTTGAGTGTACGCTTAAATGGCTCGGAAAATCCTTAATTAATTGACCGTAACCCAAAATAAGCTTACCGATATGATCGAGATCCTTTCTTGCACGGTTAGCTTGTAAGTCATCAATTTCATCGGGCGGAAGGCCGAATACTTTT
>CAYNTB010000415.1:246-2786 GCA_964399905.1 uncultured Bacteroidales bacterium
GTATTGTACGAACCAACCAGGGCTGTGTTTTTCCATCCATTCTTATCGAACAGATACTTTGTAACCGTATCCCGCTCACGTGAAGCAAAATCAAGGTCAAAATCGGGCGGACTGCTACGCGAAGGATTGATAAAACGCTCGAAATACAAATCCAGTTCGATGGGGTCAACATCTGTGATCCGCAACAAATAGGCAAGCATACTGTTGGCACCACTTCCTCTGCCAACATAATGAAAACCCTGATTACGGGCAAATTTCACCAAATCCCAGTTTATCAGGAAATAAGAACAAAAATCCAGGTCATGAATAACCTTTAATTCTGTATTTATCCGGTCTCGAACCGCTGTTGAAGCCTTCCCAAAACGGTAATTTACCCCTTTTTCAACTTCTTGCTTCAACAACTCAAAATCATCATTCTTTGATGAGGTAAAACAAGCTTTGTTTTTCGGTTTCCCATACTCAAAATCAATACGGCAGTTGTCAATTAAATACTTTGTATTTTGAATAATTTGAGGCCAGGCTGCATAAGCTTCCATTAATTGCGTGCGATCCGGCATCATTTCGTCTGGAAGAGCCTGTTCACTTTTAGGTAAGCGACTTAATAAAGTGTTCTGATCGATGGTGCGCAACAGCCTGTGAATATTAAAATCGCGCTGATGCCTGAAAGTAACCGGATTTAAAACCACCAGTTTATGCACTTGATCTTTCCAGGGCGACATGATCAATTTGCTCAATTCCGTTGGCCTGATCCCGATAAATTCATTTTCTTTCAAAAAGCGTAAGGTTTTTTGTTGAAAAGGATACACCACAAAACAATGATCAAAATTAGGTGCATTGTTTTCGAAAGCGATTTGTTGATGTGAATGCTTTGTCAGGTGTTCGTTTAATTCTCTGAAACCATTGTTATTAATGGCAATTCCGATATATTTTTGATCGACCCCGTTTCTGAAATCGATTCCGGCAATTGGCCTGATGCCTCTTTCCTGACTCAAGCGAATAAAATCGATGATGGCAGAAGTACTGTTGATGTCTGTCAAACATAGCTCCTGATAATTTTTATCCAAAGCCTCCCCTATCAATTCTTCTATTGAAAGTGTTCCGTATTTAAAACTGAAGTAAGTATGACAATTCAGCAGCATGAAACAAAGATAGGCACCTGATACAAGAAAAAAGATAAAAGATACAAGATTAAATATAAAAAAATTTAGACTTTAGCTTCCAGACATTAGAGGGTGTTCAGTAGTTGACGGATGGGATTTGCCCTCATCAGGTTCGGATTTATAATCATAAATGTTCGAAATATTATTTAATTAACTCATGGCTGTTTTATAAGAATTTAAAATGTAAAACATATCAAATCCATAAAATTATTGTAAGTGATATATTCCGGCATTCTACCCCGTCATAAACAGGTGCAATGATTCAAATTGTCAAGTTTTTTTCAACTCAATTCAGTCTTCTTACCATCATCAACCAATTACTTAAAACTTCAAAAAATTGAAGCTGATTATCTATGAATAATTCATAATTTTGACCGTTATAAAATGGTAGAATATTTACAACAAAAGATCGTAGAATCAACACATCCAAATATTAAACTTTAATTATTAAAACCATGAATTTTAGAAAAAATGCAAGCCGGCTTTTTGCGAATTTTTTATTTACAGCCATATTTTTTGTTCTGATTAAGCCTTCTTACTCATGTACGGCTTTTATGTTAAAAACAAGCCAGGGCATTGTTACCGGAAGAACATTAGATTACAGCCAGCCCTCTGTATATAAAACACAAGTGTATAAAATCGGGGAAACCATTGAGTCTGTTTATAAAACCGATCCAACGCAATCGCCTTACGCATGGGAAGTTAAACATGAATTTATTACCGTAAACAATGTATTGACTGATCAACAAAATTACCTGATTGCCTTCGAAGGTATGAACAAGGCCGGTATTTCAATAAGCGGAAATTTAGCCAATGCAGATTATCCGAATGATGATCCGGGGAAGCCTACGCTATCGTCAGATGATATTGTTCGTTATATCCTTTCGCTTGCATCAACTCTGAATGATGCCAAAACGCTCTTCTCTTCGATAAACATCGACAGTCACTGGAAATACCATTATATTTTATTTGATACTTCTGCAAACAGCCTCGTGGTAGAGTTTAAAGATGGAAAAGCAGTGTTTTATGAAAATCTCACCCAGATTCTTACCAATAATCCAGGGCTTGATTATCAGTTGGGTCATTTGAATAATTTCGCCAACTTAAAAAACTATAATCCTGAATCAATATCGCCCACAAGCGGAAACGAATTTCATGGAGCCGGAATGTTCGGACTTCCAGGCGATTGGATGTCACCGGGCAGATTTATCAGGGGCTATTTTATGATTAAAGAAGGGCAAAATTATATTTCCGATACGAAAGAAGCTATTAATCTAGCTTCAAAAATTATTGGTTCCGTCAGCCTGATAAGGGGTATAGATTGCGGAATATCAGAAATTTCCGGTCCTATTTACACCCAACTTCAAATCATAAACGATG
>CAYNTB010000416.1:0-2777 GCA_964399905.1 uncultured Bacteroidales bacterium
TGAAAAGTGGATAAATCGATGGATCAGTAATTCTGATTAATCATTGAAAATAAGGGTTATAAAGCACGAAAGCATAAGTCGCATTAAAATAAATGCACAGAAAAAACTAAATTTGAGCCATAAAACCTTTTGTAAACAGAGTCGTGGTTTGGTATTTTTGTGCCCCGCTCACGGACTTGCGGTCCGTGCGTAAAAAAGCCTAAGCTAAACAATATGTTTCAGGGGTGACACCCCTTATTATTTTAGACCTTTTAACTCTTCGACTTTTTACGCAATGCGCCTTGCGCCAAGCGCTGTGTTCCATGCTCCTTGCCCAAACCTCAATTTCATCATATTTAACCATATCACATTCAAAAATATTTTCTATTTTCGATACTTATAATTCCCTAGTATCAATCATTAAAATTATCATTATGCAACATTTAAAACATATTTTTTCATTTAGTATTTTGATTTTATTGCTAAGCATCGGTTCTGTTAACGCACAGGGCACGCGTCTGCTGCGCCAGCCCGATATCAGCAATTCAAAAATCGTATTCGCCTATGGCGGCGATCTCTGGGTTTCAGATCTGAACACAAAGGCCCTGGTGCGTTTAACCAGTACACCTGCGGTTGAAAAAGATCCTTATTTTTCGCCGGATGGAAAATTGATCGCATTTACTTCCAACCGTGCAGGAAGCGATGAAGTGTATGTGGTTTCTGCAGAAGGCGGAGATGCCAAACGCCTGACCTGGCATCCGAGTCCCTCGGCTGTCAGGGGCTGGACACCGGATGGCAAAAACATTCTTTTCGCCTCAAGCCGCGAAACAGCGCCCACTTATTACGACCGCTTATGGACCATCTCCAGCGATGGAGGGCCCGCCTCACTGCTTTCGGCGCAATGGGGAACCAGCGGTTCTTTTTCGCCAGATGGCAAGCAAATTATCATCGACCGCATGCGGCGCTGGGATTCGGAATGGCGCGCATACCGCGGCGGACAAAATACACCGCTTATCATTCTCGATTTGAACACCTTAAATGAGACTTTACTTCCGAACGAGCGCACAACCGATATTCAGCCGCTTTGGCTGGGAGATCGTATTTATTTTCTTTCGGACCGGGACTGGACCACCAACATATGGGCCTACGATCCTGCAACAAAGCAATTGGAGCAAATCACAAAATTTAACGGTACAGATGTAAAATCCATCTCAGGAAGCGGAAACCAGCTTGCATTCGAGTATGATGGTTATTTGCATCTGCTTGATCTGACGAACAATAAGTCAAAACAACTGGAAATTACGGTCAGCGGAGATTTTCCATGGGCCGAAACAAAATGGGAAGACCTGAGCAGGCTGGCCCGTTACGCCTCGCTCTCACCGACCGGCAAAAGTGCCATTATGGAAGCAAGGGGCGAAATATTTACAATCCCTGTTGAAAAGGGCGATGCCCGAAACCTGACACAAAGTTCAGATGCTGCCGATCGTGCCCCCGTTTGGTCGCCCAAAGGTGATCTAATTGCCTGGTTCTCCGATGCAGGCGGAAAGGGCTATTCGCTCATGATTGCCAATCAGGATGGTTTAAGCGAACCCAAAAGCATCTCCATCGGCGAATCGAAACTGGCCTGGGAGCCGGTTTGGTCGCCCGACGGCAAATACATTGCTTTTGTGGATGATGATGTTCGCATCAGAATTGTTGATCTGGAAAAAGAAAGCATTAAAACCATTGATGTAGGTGGCAACAACCTTGAAAGAGGAAATATGGGCATCAGCTGGTCGCCCGACTCTGAATGGCTGGCCTATTCAAAGTCGGCAGACAATAACTTCAGGCAAATCAAAATCTGGTCGCTCAAAGACAATTCCATCAAAGAAATAACGGATCCTTTTGCCGATGCATTCTCCCCAAGCTGGGATTTGGATAAAAAGCATCTTTATTTTCTGGCAAGTACAGATGTTGCACTCGGTTCGGGCTGGGCCAATACCAGTGCCATGACCGCCGATCCTGTTTATGCTGCTTATATCGTTAATCTGCAAAAAGACGAACCCTCCCCCTTTAAAGCTCAAAGTGATGAAGAGCCTGTAGAAAAAGAAAGTACGGATAAAAAGGCGGATGAAAATCAAAGCAAAGCAAAAGATGCAAAGAAAGCTTCGGGCAAAGAAGACGAGGCCAAAGAAGCCGACAAGGCCCCAAAAGCCATGCAAATTGATTTTGAAGGGATCGAAAGAAGAACCCTGCCTTTGCCCATGCCAAAGCGTAATTACCGTTTTTTGATGAGCGGGCCGGAAGGAACCGTATTTATTGGTGAGAGCGTTGCCAACAGCCGTGGAATGACCATCCAGAAGTTTGTGCTGAAAGATGAAGAGGCCAAAGAATTTATGGATGGTGTCAGCCAGGTATCGATCTCATCAAACGGAAAACAAATGCTGGTTATGGCCGGTGGAAGCTGGCAGGTATTGGATGCTTCGCGGCCAAACGGCAAGGACGGAAAGCGTTTAAAGGTCGATTTAAAGATGAAACTGAACCGTTTCGACGAATGGCAACAGATGTTTGACGAAGCATGGCGATATGAGCGGGATTACTTTTACGATCCGAATATGCATGGCCGCGACTGGAACGCTGTTTACAAAAAATATGCACCACTCGTACCTTATATTAAGCACCGCACCGATCTCACCTATATACTCGATCAGGTAAACGGTGAACTTTCCGTCGGACATAGTTTTGTGTTCGGTGGAGATTATCCGGATGTTGAAAGATCGACCGTCGGGCTCTTAGGTGCCGATTTGGTTCCAGCGGGA
>CAYNTB010000417.1:0-2763 GCA_964399905.1 uncultured Bacteroidales bacterium
AAAGATGCTGAAAAGAAATTTTTATAAGTTATAAAACACTTCTATGAACACTCAGGAAATACTTAAACAACTAGAAGCACTTGGCGATGAAAAAGTGCGAAAACAAAATACAAAGCAAGGTGCCGGCAGCAATCAGTTTGGGGTAAAACTTGGCGAATTGCGAAAATTTGCCAAAAAAATTAAAGCAGACCCTGAGCTGGCTATGTCGCTTTGGGAAACTGGGAATATTGATGCGCGCTTTTTGGCCATACTTCTCCTGAAACCGGATGCATTATCTGCTGATCAAATCGACCGGATGGTAAAGTCGGTAAGTTTTTCCAGGGTGGCCGACTGGCTTAATTCCTATATCATCAACCACCATCCAGACAAAGAAGAACTCCGCCAAAAGTGGCTCCTTTCAAACGACCCAATATCAGCCCGTTCAGGATGGAGCCTGACTGCAGAAAGGGTCGCAAAAAATCCGGAAGGTCTTGATCTGAAATCACTTTTAGATCGCATTGAAAGCGAAATGGGGAATGCTCCAGTTGAAGTGCAATGGACCATGAATTTTACCCTCGCTTATATCGGCATCCACTTTCCGGAATATCGTGAACGTGCCATTGAAATCGGAGAATCATTGGGAATCTTTAAGGACTACCCCGTTTCAAAAGGCTGCACCTCCCCTTTTGCTCCCATCTGGATTCAGGAAATGGTGAAGCGGAAAAACTGATCTTTTTAGAATGAAAAAGGAAATAAAATCATTTGAAGATTATATCTCGCGCTTCCTTCCGGATATACAATCGAGACTCCGGCGGATAATGCGGCTCATTCAGGAAAATGCACCCGGAGCCATCGAAAGTATTTCGTACGGTATGCCCGCTTACAAGACCAATAAAAAACCATTGGTTTATTTCGCTGCATTTGACAAACATATTGGGTTTTATGCAACACCGACAGGGCATGAACATTTCAAAAAAGAACTTTCATTTTATAAGCATGGAAAAGGCTCAGTTCAGTTTCCACATAACAAAGATTTGCCGATGAAGTTGATTGCCGAAATTATTAAATTCAGGGTAAGTGAAAATGATCAATCAACATAAGTATGGTAACAACTACAATCTTTTAAAACTTAACCACCAGGGTAAATGGAAAATCATAAAATATTATCTGCTGAGCAAGTCGATGAGATCATCAACATATTAAGTATCCGCTTTAAGAACAATATGAACCGACATCAAGGTTTCGAATGGAATCACATACGTATAAAGCTCGAAGGCAATCCAATGAAACTTTGGTCATTATATAAAATGGAAGAAACCGGCGGTGAACCCGATGTTATTGGGTTTGATAAAAATACAGGCGAATACATTTTTTGCGATTGTTCAGTTGAAAGTCCAAAAGGTCGCAGAAGTGTTTGTTACGATCGCGAAGGCTTGGACTCAAGAAAAGAGTTTAAACCCGATAACAATGCCATCGATATGGCAGCTGCTATGGGTATCGAAATTTTGACTGAAGAACAATACAGGGCGTTGCAGAAAATTGGAAAATTCGATACAAAAACATCTAGCTGGGTAAAAACCCCCGACGAAATCAGAACACTTGGAGGAGCCTTTTTCTGCGATCGTCGGTATAACCATGTTTTTTTGTACCACAATGGTGCTTCCTCTTACTACGCAGTTAGGGGGTTTAGGGCATTTATCAGGGTCTGATCAATCCCTATTTTTAACCAGCAATTTTTTCTGGATAAGGCTTTCATGCATTGTTGCATCTTAGGATAAGCGAATTGCTTCATTGGCTAATTAAAACATTTACGTTACTTTTGCAGTCCAATAATTTTCCATTTGAAAGATATACTTACAGAACTGAATGATGCACAGCGAAAAGCTGTTGAACACACCGAAGGGGCCACCATGGTTATTGCCGGAGCAGGATCGGGGAAGACACGTGTTTTGACTTATAAAGTGGCACATTTGCTGAACAAAGGCGTTGATCCATTTCATATTCTCGCACTTACATTCACCAATAAAGCCGCCCGCGAAATGAAAGAGCGGATATTAAAGTTGGCAGGCAGCAAGGATGCCATGAATGTGTGGATGGGAACTTTTCACTCGATCTTCGCACGCATTTTGCGCATCGAAGGGCATCGGCTGGGTTATCAGCCCAATTACACCATTTACGATACCGATGATACCAAAAGGCTGATCAAGTCCATTATTAAGGATCAAAACCTGGACGATAAAGCCTATCCGCCCAACTATGTTTTAAACCGCATTTCAGGGGCCAAATCCAATTTAAAATCTGCCGCTGATTACAATCAGAAGTTTGAAATCCGAAATGCGGATAAAATGGCCGGAAAGCCAATGATCGGCGAAATTTACACCATTTACAACAACCGGCTCAAGAGGGCCGATGCCATGGATTTCGACGATTTGCTTTTTAACACCAACATCCTTTTTCGCGATTTTGAAGATGCATTGTATAAATACCAGCAAAAATTTAAATACATACTGGTTGATGAGTATCAGGACACCAATTATGCCCAATACCTGATCATTAAGAAACTGGCGGCCAACAACGAAAACATTTGTGTAGTGGGTGATGATGCCCAAAGTATTTATGCGTTTAGGGGTGCCAATATCCAAAATATTTTCAATTTTAAATCCGACTATCCCGATCATACCATTTACAAACTGGAGCAAAACTACCGATCCACGAAAACAATCGTTAAAGCAGCAAATTCGGTCATTGCAGCCAATAAGGACCAGATACACAAAGAAGTGTGGA
>CAYNTB010000418.1:0-2757 GCA_964399905.1 uncultured Bacteroidales bacterium
CCAATGTGATTGTTGAATTATTCCGGCACCGGATCACCTTTGGTGCGGACCTAAAAAATGGAAAAGTAAACGGAGCCGATATTTACCAAACTTCCAGTGATATCGTTCGTAATATTGGGTCGATGAATAATTTCGCACTCTACGCACAGGATAAAATCAGCCTGACCGATGATTTAAAGATTACAGCAGGTATCCGTTTTGATCTGATCCATTTTTACGATGGGAAATTCACCATCGAAAATATGACCGGGGAAACTGATTTTATGGCCGATTTTACAGGTGATTTGGAAGAACACAACTGGTCAGCATTTACACCCAAAGCTGCCATTCATTATGAAATTGATGACAAAACCAATATCTACATGGCCTGGTCGAAAGGTTTTCGGGCACCGACTCTTGATGATTTGTGCCGGTCTGGTTTAATATCAGGCGGGTTTAAGCTTGCCAATCCAAACCTCGGCCCCGAATCTGTTATCAGCATGGAGTGGGGAATGAACATTAATATCAAGCGAAAACTAAAAATCATGCCCAGTGTTTATTATATGTCTGGCAATGATTTTATGTATTATCTTCAAACAGGCGAATTCGTTTTCGGTGGAAAGAAACCGGTTATGCAAAAAGAAAACATTACCAAAGTTACTTTGATGGGGGCAGATATTGATCTGAGATATCAAATAAGTGATCAACTAAGTTTTTATGCCAATTATACCTTTACAAAATCAGAAATCAATAAGTTCGAAGAACAACCGGAACTGGAAGGAAAAGCACTTACATATACCCCCAAACACATGATTAATACGGGTTTCGGTTATGAAGATAAATTAATAAATTTTGCAATCAATTATCACTATCAGGATAAACGTTTTCGTGATGATGCAAATGAAGATATTTTAGACGGATATTCAACGATCGATGCCAAATTATGGAAAGAACTGAATTGTGCAAATATCAAATGGATCAAGAGCTTAAAATTGACGCTGGATGTTAGCAATCTGATGGATAAAACATATTTGGTTTATTCTGATCAGATCAGCATTGGAAGGTTTGTTACCGGAGGAATTAGTTTATCATTTTAAAAGCAAAAAAGATGAAAAAAACCATTATTTTAATTTTATCGCTGGCCATGTGCCCATTTACTTTCAGCCAGGAATTTAAAACGAAATTGTTAAAAGACAATGCCGCAAGGGATACAAGCGACCGGACCAATGATTTCTATGACAATGAATATACCTACTTGCTGCCACATTCGATGAAGGTGGAAGTGGCTGGTGAAATTGCTAATCCGGGTATGGCCGATTTATCGAAGTTGCCATTGCATTCTGTAATTGTTAAGGAGGCACTTCCCTTAGAAAACGGAACTGAATTTATTGGTTCATACCGTTATGACGGGTATTCAGTTTATGATATTTTAAACGAATACATGATGGCCAAGAAAAATGCTGAACAGTTCAATCCAATCATTGATTTGTATGTTGAGGTTGAAAATGATAAAGGAGATAAGGTGGTCATAAGCTGGGGAGAACTTTATTATCCCGTTCACCTGCACGAAGTCATTATTGCAACCAAAGTAATGCATATCGTTCCTAGCAAAACGAAAGATTACTGGCCGTTGCCTCAGGAATCAAAACTCATTATTGCTTCTGATCTACTTACCTGCCGGAATATTTCCAATCCTACAAAAATTACCGTCAAATCGCTGGAAAAAGAATTCAGGGTGAATAAAGGTATGGATCCGATGTGGAGCGATGCTTTCAAAATACAAGTGAATGGAAAAGTATTGAAAAGTATAGAGAAGCTACCCGCAAATTTATCCGTACAAACTTATCCTAATATTTTTTATGGAAGGGGCAGAGGAATTCACGGAGTTACTCCTTTTTCCGGCTATGCATTAAAAGATTTGCTATCAACATATATTGAAAAAAATAAAGCAACGCTCCAGAATGGAATGATTACCATTGCTGCTCTCGACGGATACCGGGCCGCTTTCAGTTTAAGCGAAATCATAAACAGGAATGATCAATCTGAAATACTAATTATAGACAAAGATAATTATGAAGGAGCGGGAAGGTTTTCAATCTATCCGGCCTGCGATTTCTTTTCAGACCGGGCCATTAAATCAGTAACGGAAATACATTTTGATATTCTGAAATAAGCATTTAGCCACAAGCTATTGGCTACTGGGAATAACCAAAAGCCAATAGCTAAATGCTAACAGCTTATATTAAATCAGCCCTTGTTTATGTTTTTCTCCGATGGCTTTCAACATATCCTGGGTCATTGCATCCAGGTCATAGCTGGGATTCCAGCCCCATTCTTCACGGGCAGCACTGTCATCCACAGAATTTGGCCATGAGTCGGCTATTTTCTGACGGAAATCAGGCTCGTAAGAAATTTGAAATTCAGGGATATATTTCTTAATTGAATCGGCCAATTCTTTAACTGTAAAACTCATGGCTCCGACGTTAAAATCAGAATGATGTTTAAGTTTTGAAAAATCAGCTTGTAAAAGGTCGATGGTTGCTTTTAAGCAATCAGGCATATACATCATCGGCAATTGGGTATCCTCTTTTACAAAACAGGTATATTTTTTATGTTTGATGGCTTCATAATAAATGGCCACTGCATAATCGGTTGTTCCACCACCGGGCAATGTTTCGTTGCTGATAATACCGGGATATCTCAATCCACGAACATCAAGTCCATATCTTCTTACATAATAATCGGCCAATAATTCACCGGCAACTTTGGTCACGCCAT
>CAYNTB010000419.1:0-2749 GCA_964399905.1 uncultured Bacteroidales bacterium
CTTACCGTTCGACTTGCATGTATTAGGCCTGCCGCTAGCGTTCATCCTGAGCCAGGATCAAACTCTTCATTGTAAAGATTGATCTTAAATGTCTCAGATTTATTATTCCTTAAAGAATTCACTTTATGGGATATTTGCTACTATTTTTAGGCTTGTTGCTTCAATATTTTCAAAGAACTTTCTTGTCTTCTTTTTTACTTTTAACTTTTAGGGTCAAAAGCGGCTGCAAAATTAATCTCTTTTTTTTAATCTGCAAACTTTTTTTGCAAAAAATTTACTTTTTTTATTCACCCTCTTCTTTTTGTCTAAATCCTTGAGATTATGTTGTTTGCATGTTTTAAAAGAACGTTTCGCTAAATGCGGATGCAAAAGTAATACCTTTTTTTTAATCTACAAGCTTTTTTATTATTTTTTTATCTTTTTTTTAAAAATAAATGTAATAAATTTTTAACTCGTTGATTAGGTTAATTTTGCAATGTTTTAATGAACTTTTACGCAAAAGCGGGGTGCAAAGATACATAATTATTTATTTAACAAACAAGAAAAATGAAATAATATTATGTATTATTTTATTTAAATAAGCTAAGCATTTGATCTGGTGGGATTACGATTTTAATAAAATAATTATGACCTCAGATATTGATAATTTAACGATGGATATATTGCGCAGCTACTCATCTTTTGACGGAATACTATAATAACTTTCAAGCTCGCCCAGCTTTATTTTTATTTGTCCGAGTATAATCAATTTAGCAAGAATATTTCTCGCAACGTTTTTTCTGATCCTGGCAAGTTCACAATATTGTGCTAAACTTATACTTGAATGATCCCTCAAATAATGAAATAAGATCTGAATGACTTCATTATATTGCAGCCTCACTGAATAGTTCTTTTTTTTCCATTTCCATACCTGTAACAGCACCGGATCAGCCTGAAAATTTTGATCACCAACCCTAACATAGGCTTTGTAATGGCCCTCATTATCCGGTGCTTTATATGGAATATAAGGATCCTTGGGGATTTGAATCTCAAGAATGGTTTTGCCATTTATGACCCATTCTTTAGCCTGAAAATTTACAATGGGCTTGGAATACAATTGTGCTGCGGCTTCCAGCATATGAAACTCTTCGATGGAACTAATCCCGGCTATTGCTCCATTATCTTTTACTCCTATTAATAAGGTACCTCCATCTGTATTCGAAAATGCTGAAAGCGTTCGAGCAATTTTTTTAGAATCGGATATTTCAAATTTGAAATCAAGTTGTTGGTTTTCACCCTGTTTGATCAGATTTTCAATATATGTATTCCTGGATTTCATTGGTTTGGCAAAAAAAAGCTTCCAGGATCGGAAGCTTTTGTAGATGAATACCTTTGTTTAAATGAAAACCATATTGTCTTTGGCCGTAAATTTTTCGCAATAATTGCATCTCAATCTCGGATTTCCATCATCATCCGTAAATACATCAAATTTTGTTTCAATGTTTTCGTGGTTGGTTATACAATTCGGATTGACACATTTAACAAATTGCTTGATGGTTTTGGGCAGTTCAACATTCTTTTTATAAACTACGGTAAAGTCCTTAATTACGATCAGAGTAGCTGATGGAGCAACAAGGGCGATTTTGTTCAACTCTTGTGCTTCAAAATACTTATCGTTTACTTTAATGATTCCTTTGTTTCCATACTTCTGGCTGCTCAGGTTGTTCCCAAATAAGATTTGGTTCGGAATTCCATCCAGCTTAAGGATTTTTACAACCTGAAATAAACTTTTTGCAGGTATATGGTCTATGACCGTACCATTTTCAATGGCCGATACTTTTAATTCTTTTCTTACTTCACTCATTTTATTCCTAGTATTGAGGTTAATAAGGCCTGGCGCACATATACACCATTTTGAGCCTGTTGAAAATAATATGCCATCGGATTTGAATCCACATCAACGGTAATTTCATTCACACGTGGAAGTGGATGAAGCACGCGCATTGTTTCTTTAGCATCTTCCAGCATATTGTTTTTTAAAATATATGCATTCTTAACTTTTTCAAATTCAATGGGATCTGAAAAGCGTTCTTTCTGAATACGTGTCATGTAAAGAATGTCTGATTTTGGGATGGCCTCATTTAAGTCGTTGTATTGATAATACTTCAGTTTGGCATCCTTGATAAAACGTTTTACATAACTTGGAAGTTTCAGTTCATCTGGTGATACGAGGTGAAATGTGGCATTGAAATTACAGAGTGCAATTACCAGCGAATGTACAGTGCGTCCGTATTTCAGATCGCCGACAAAAGTAATATTTATTTTATCGAGCCTGCCTTGTGTTTTTCTGATCGAATAAAGATCGAGCAAGGTTTGTGAAGGATGCTGGTTGGCTCCGTCACCTGCATTAATAATAGGTACTGGCGAAACTTCACTGGCATAACGTGCACTTCCTTCTCTTGGATGGCGCATGACGATAATATCCGAATAATTGCTGACGGTTAAAATGGTATCGTTTAAAGATTCGCCCTTTTTAACACTCGATGACGAAGCATCGGAAAAGCCGATGACCTTGGCTCCCAGATACGAAGCTGCACTTTCAAAACTTAACCTGGTTCTGGTTGAGGGCTCAAAAAACAGGGTTGCAACCACATTCCCTTCGAGCAGGCGCTGTTTAGGATTTTTTTCAAATTCTTCTGCCAGGTCAAGGATTTTAAGCCATTCTTCCTTGCTGAAATCATCAATTGAAACGAGACTTCTATTTTTCATA
>CAYNTB010000420.1:0-2748 GCA_964399905.1 uncultured Bacteroidales bacterium
GCGGTTATCGGTCATGTATAACAATCTTTTTATTTCAAGACTCGAATTCTGATCAACGATTATACCCCGTTCAAGTGCAATCAAATATTTCATCAAAGCACGTGGGGTTCCGATACTTCCTCCTTCACCGGCAATAAACGATTTTGCCCCCTGCGTAAACATGCTCCCCAACCTCCATTCTTCCCTTGCAATACCTATTGCTTGCAAAGGTTCATTAACAACTAAAACAGCCATTTTCCGAAGTGAATCTTTGGGGAATGATTTAAAAAATTGTGTGGCCCTGTCTTCATCAAGAGCCGGATAAGAACTTCCAAAATGCCGCATTAAAATTAATTCGCGCCAAACAACACTTGCCGCGCCGTTATTACTCACCGACAACATATGGTCGGCCCATTCATAAAGTGAAAAAACATCTTCTTCCCGCACCGTTCTTTTAAAAAATTCCTTTGTATCAGGATTGAAGAAGGGAACCGTATGTTCATCTGCGATGGCCCATCTTCCAGCCCTTACAAATTTGGTTTTAAGCAATTGCTGACGTTTCTCGAATGAATCGGGGTAAATCTTTTCCAGCTCTGCAAACAGACCTGCAATTACCGCAAGTTTACCAACGCTTCCCGGCTGAAAGCCTTTATTCTCCTTATAGCTGGCATATCTTATTTTTTTACCCGGTGTTATATCAAGCAATGAAATGGAATAACTTTCGTCAAGATTTGGAAAAAGTTCCGACAACCATTTTTGTAATTTAACATCAGTGCCAGGCAAAACCTGCAAGCTATCTCCCTTTTCATTGAGGAGTTGCAATTTTATATCCGTAATTGATTTTCTGGCGCCACTGATCGGTTGAACCCCCGTCATCTCTCCATTCATGATTAATTGAAGTCTTATCAACCTTCTTATTCCACTCATTACATAGCCATCAATGGGATAGGCCTGCATTCCCGCATCAGCTGCTGTATAGATTATAAAGAATAAGATAAGCAAGGCTTTTTTTGCAGTGAGGTGCAATTTAGCCTTATTCATTTTAAAATTCCTGATCGCGTGCGTCTTTACCATAAAATCCTTTATTTAATTTTCTCTGAAAGTATAAACACTTGAGATTCATCTATTCTTGGGGTGATCGACTCCAGGTATGAAACTCCCGCCGCATTTCGGTTTTCGACAAAGGGTCTGACCTGAAACAACCAAAGCTTATTATTTAAAAATCCCAACTCAACATCAAACGGTTCTTTCATCCCCTGACTCTCTTTCATCTTTTGTTTCAAAACTGCCGCAAAATTTCTGATCTGATGTAAGTTAACCTCATTTAAAATTGAATTTTCGAAAGTTGCTGCCTGCTTATAGGTCCCACCTTCGACTAGCAACCTGTTATAGGTGGTTTCTCGCGAAGGCGGCACTAAAATATTTTGGCCATCTTCTCTTAAGAGATACGATTCTGCTGATTGTCCGTCAACGGCACCACCGGCTCCTCTGCTAAAGGCAATTGTTAAATCCGACTCATCGCCCATACTTACCCCTTTTGTTATTAATACGCCCGAATAATCAACATTTACACTCGGGATAATTAAGATTGAAGGATAAACATTTTCGGGATTTAACAAATAACTCTGCCGCCATTGAAAACTTCGTTCACTATAAGGCGAAGCCCAAACCTGGTTAATTCCTTTCAGAATTTTTTCTTCATCCAGCACATTAAAAAGGGTGAGATTCAATCCGGCTCCCGTAAAATCTTTCAGGTCTTCCATATTGGTATCGCTTCGTAAAAATACGGGCAACTTACCAAGGGGCCTGCCAAAGATCGAATTAAACTGCGATTTCAAATCATCCACAAAGGCCGGCATAAGCGGCATTTTTAAGATCGCGTTTCTCAATATTTCCAGCTTAGCGAGTAAAAATTTATTAATTTCTTCATTGGGTATTTTTTGTCTTTCCATCTGCGAAGCCTCTTCAAAAGCAACAGTCAGGAAGTCCCAATAGGAAATCTGCTGATTGGGCATCATCTGATCCATATGCTTTCTGAATATACCGAAGGGGATGACCAGTCCATCCACTACATTCTCAGGGAACATTAATTTTAATTGCCCCAGATTTGCGGCCTTCGGGCCACAAATTTCGCCCGAACTTGATGCATTCACCTGGTTTAAATTCAACACCCTGCTTTGTTTTAAATCCATTTTATGAACCGGAACCCGAATCTTATTCTCCGATCGCTTTTTTACTTCAAATAATAATTTTTCTTCCCGGCTCATAGATTCCGCCAACTTCATGAGCACATTTCCTTTACCGGTAACAGCATAAAAAATCTCCTGTCCCGAAAAAGGCTTCAAAGCAGCCAGGTTCTGGAGCGATAACACCGAATTGGGAATTCCCAGATTCCGCGCCAGTAACTGAACGTGTGAAACCAAATTGCCTTCATTCACGGTTGCAATACCTGCCACAGGTTTCAAATCAGAAGGAGGATATTGAAAAACATAAATTTTATTCGATTTATTAATTAACAAATCTTCCGGGACATTCACCGGTTCAACAATAATTAGTTGATTTTCATCATTTACCTTAAATTCTACTCTTCGATTTAACTGACGACCTTCCCTGGCATCTAAACCATTATCAAAATTATTGATAGCCACAGGCTCATTCTCACTAAAACCTTTATATTTCAACTTAGTCTTATCTACGCCTAACTCCATTAAGTAATCAATAACAGCTTTAGCTCGCGCTATTTCTTCTTCCGACGACCCCGGGGGGCAG
>CAYNTB010000421.1:0-308 GCA_964399905.1 uncultured Bacteroidales bacterium
GGATTTGGAGGAAATCGGTGACGGAATTTGGGGGTGTGGGCGGTCTGGTTGGTGCCGGAGAAGAGGCCGGATTTATTTATATGATGTACGGATTTACCTATTTGCGTGAACTTGAACTACAGCAGGAAGCCGGCTTCCACCCTATTGATGTGATTATGAATGCAACCGGAAACAATGCCAGAATACTGGGAGTTGAGGACCACCTTGGACGCATCAGACCGGGCTTTTTGGCTGATCTGATTTTGGTGGATGGCAATCCGCTTGAGAACCTCAAATATTTATATCCAACAGGAATTACTGCACTGGTC
>CAYNTB010000421.1:356-2747 GCA_964399905.1 uncultured Bacteroidales bacterium
GACCATTAAAGACGGGATCGTTTATGATGCTGTTCAACTCAGAGAAGAGGTGAAACAAATGGTGGCAGCGGCAAAGAATGAATAAATCAATTTAATATTTAATAATATAACTATTAAAGAATGAAGGTAATTGCAATAAACGGGAGCCCGCATACAAAAGGAAATACTTATCACGCCTTAAGCATGATTGGAGAAGAACTGCTGAAAAACAATATCGCATTTGATATTTTGCAGATCGGACACAAAAATATACGGGGCTGCACAGCCTGTTATAAATGCGTGATCAATAAAGATGAGAAATGTATTATAAAAACAGATCATTTCAATGAATGGTTACAAGAGATTAAGTCTGCCGACGGAATCATTTTAGGATCACCTGTTTATTATTCGGGCATTGCCGGAACCATGAAAAGTTTCCTGGATCGCTTATTCTATGTGGCAGGAGCAAATGGAAACCTGTTCCGCCATAAAGTTGGTGCCGCAGTTGTTGCCGTCAGGCGCTCAGGTGGTTCGTCAGCACTCGACGGGCTGAACCATTATCTGCATTATGCCGAAATGATTGTTGCCACCTCAAATTACTGGAATATTATTCATGGCCGCACTCCGGGTGAGGTAATCCAGGATTTGGAAGGAGCGCAAACAATGCGCGTATTGGCAGCCAATATGGCCTGGCTGTTAAAAATGAAAGAAGCAACAAAAAGTTCAATAAAACCTCCTGAAAGGGAAAAGAAAATTGCAACAAATTTTATCAGGTGATCATTAAACAACAAAATTCAAAAAATCATCCGTCCAAAAACTATCAAAACCATTAAAAATGATATCAAAAATCGAAAATAAGCCGAAACACATGAATTTCCCCCATTTCATCATCGCTCTGTTCATTTTATTGATGATGTTCAGTTGTAGTTCTGCAAACCAACAAACAAAGGAATTTAGCAGTAAGAGCTATGCCGATTTAGTATCATTGTTTAAAGAATGGCGCAGTTTCGAAAACCCGCCACTGCGAGAAGGAGCTCCTGATTATAGCCCTGAAACTTTTAAAAAGCGCCGACCGGATTTTGAAAACTTACAAAACAGACTGAATGCGTTTGACATATCTGAATGGCCGGTTGAGCAACAGGTTGACTGGTATATCGTTTGGGCAGAAATGAATGGATATGATTTTAATCAGCGCATACTTAAGCCCTGGGAACGTGATCCGGCATTTTATAAATCGCTTTGGACCGAAAGAAGCGATGTACCTGCACATGAGGGCCCGACCCATCATGCGGTAACTGAAATCTGGAAATACACTTTCCCTTTGGATCATGAAGCCAGGCAACAACTCATCAACGACTTGAAAGTAATCCCTTCATTGAATGCACAGGCAAAAATAAATTTAACCGGAAATGCCAAAGATTTGTGGATCGCCGGCATCCGCGATATTGAAACCCAAAGCCGTGATTTGCAAAACATTCTCAACCTTCCAAAAGTTATGGAAGATGAAGCCCTTGTAAGTGCCATTCAGGATGCCATTGATTCAACGGATGAGTTTGCAAACTGGCTCAGGCAGCAGTCAGAATTCAAAACAGGCCCTTCAGGCATCGGAAAGGAAAACTACAGCTGGTATCTCCAAAAGGTACATCTCGTTCCGCTGAGTTGGGAGGATGAGGTGATAATACTGAAGAATGAACTGGCACGTGCATGGTCGTCCTTAAAACTGGAAGAACACCGGAATCGTAACTTACCTGAATTAATCGATGCAGGAAGCCCTGAAGAATACGAGTTACTGGCAAAAAAATCTGCAGAAAGCCTGTTGTCCTTTTTAGAAGAAAATGAAATACTGACCATTAAGGATTATTTTGAGCCGGTATTGAATTCACACCTTGGAACCTTTGTCCCCAAAGAAGAAAGAAATTTCTTTTGGATCACTGCCCATTATGATCCACGGCCGCTCTATTCACACTTTTATCATTGGTTTGATCTGGCGCAAATGGATACCGAGCCGCATCAAAGCGAAATTCGACGTGAACCCTTATTATACAATATTTTTGATTCGAGAAACGAAGGGATTGCAACAGGGGTTGAAGAAATGTTCATGCAGGCCGGCTTGTATGATGATAATCCCAGGGTCAGGGAAATTGTTTATATCCTGATTGCACAGCGTGCAGCCCGTGGATTGGGCTCATTATATGCACATGCCAACCAGATGACCATGGAAGAAGCCGGAGGTATGCACGCAGATTACACCCCGCGTGGATGGATGAAAACGGAAAAAGAATTGCGAATTTTCGAACAGCAACTTTATTTGCGCCAACCCGCTTACGGAACCAGTTATATTACAGGTAAATACCTGGTTGGAAATGCCATGGCAGATTATGCCCGCCTGATGGAAAGCCAGAACAAAACTTT
>CAYNTB010000422.1:0-2743 GCA_964399905.1 uncultured Bacteroidales bacterium
GGCCTGGCCGCATTTTTCTGGAAAGGAAATATTTACCTGAGCCTTGTGGTTGGATCGGCCTTATTGTTAAATACCATATTGGCTGTTTCGATAGGTGGAACAATTCCGCTCATTCTTAAAGGCTTTAAAATCGACCCGGCACTTGCTTCCAGCCCGATTTTAACAACCATCACCGATATGATTGGATTCTTATTGGCACTGTCTTTTGCCGCAATGGCCATGAGCCAGCTGAACGGGCTTTAGAAATATAAATCTATTAAAAATCCTGTTCAAATCAAATTAAATCAATGATGGGATGCACCCTGCCAGCGTGGATAGGTGTGCATTAAATTATGACTTTTTAAATCCATACGATTCAACGATATTTAAATTAAACCAGATAAAATATTGAGTATATTTACCATACAGTCTGTATCAAATACATGAAAAACCTTATTCAATATTTATTGATTTTATTGCTAATGTTCATCATGATCGCCTGTAAAAAAGATCATGAAAACACCTTAAATATCACGCTTATAGATCTGGACGGGAACAGTTATAAAACAATACAAATAGGCACTCAGATTTGGATGGCCGAAAATTTAAAAACCACACTTTATGCAGATGGGACGAAAATCCCGCTAATTGAACAATCGCCGGACTGGGAAGCTTTGGGATATCATGATAAAGCCATGAGTTATTACAATAATTCGATACAGCATAAAGCCACCTATGGTGCATTGTACACCTGGGCTGCGGCAATGAATGGCTATGAGGGCAGTGCTGTTATGGTGCAGGGAGTTTGCCCCGATGGTTGGCATTTACCGGGTGATGGTGAATGGAAAGAACTGGAAATTTACCTGGGCATGAACCCAACCGAAGCGGATCGGTTTAATTTTCGGGGGACAAATGAAGGCAGTCAACTTGCCGCATACGCAAGTCTTTGGAATCACGACCCCATGCTAAATGAAAATGAAACACTGGTCAATAATGCTGATTTCGGGAAATCCGGGTTTGAAGCCATTCCGGCAGGACATCGCTCCCCAAATGGCCTTTTTAATCAAATAGGTGAGATTGCGGTATTTTGGAGTTCCAGTAAATCAGGTGATTCATACGGCCTGACCAGACTGCTCCATTCCTATAATACAAGGGTGCACCGTTTTACTGACAGCAAAAAAGAAGGATATTCGGTGCGTTGCTTAAAAAATTAGCACATTCTGACTTTTGTTTACACCAGATACTTACATACGCCGATAAAACCAAACCTCCACGGCATCGGATTCCTGATCACATAAAACAAAAAGCCCCATTCTTTTAATTTATATTTCTAAATTCATACTTTTGGAGGCTTTATAAAAAGATGATGACTGATTCAACTCCAAAATTGAATAAAAAGGTATTGCTGGCTGTAACCATGACCTCAAATTTTACCAACCCTTTAATGGGAGCAGCCGTAAACGTGGCCTTGCCAAAAATCGGGGATGAATTTTCCATGTCAGCAGTCGGATTAAGCTGGGTGAGCATGTCCTATTTACTGGCTTCGTCTGTTTTTTTGGTTCCCTTTGGCAAAATAAGCGATAGCTGGGGCCGAATGAAAATGTTTTTGTACAGCAATATTTTATTTGCTGTAGCATCCTTATTTTGTGCCTTTTCTTTTTCATCCGAGATGTTGATCATGGGACGTTTACTACAGGGGATTGCTGCAGGAGGTATCTTTGCCACCAGCATGGCCATTGTGATTTCTGCCTTTGAACCACACGAAAAAGGAAAAATGATCGGCTTAAATGTAATGGCGGTTTATGTTGGATTATCCTTGGCACCGGTTTTAGGTGGAATCCTGGCAGGTACCTGGGGCTGGCGTTCCTTGTTTTTTATCAATGCCGGAGCAGTCGCTTTTATTATTCTAGCCATCATTACAAAAGTTAAAACAGAATGGGTCGTTCCGAGCCATGCGAAATTTGACCTTAAAGGCACCTTTATCTATATGATCTCTCTTTCTGCATTGATGTATGGGTTTTCTCATTTACCAAAACCCGAAGCTGTACTTTTAACACTATTAGGTATTTCGGGTATCATAATCTTTACAAAATATGAGTTAAAACATCCGAACCCTGTATTTGAAATGCAGTTGTTTTTCAAGAATAAATTATTTGCCTATTCAAACCTGTCGGCCTTTATTAATTATGCCGCTACATTTGCCATCACTTTTGTTTTTAGTTTATACCTGCAATATGTTAAAGGCTTAAAACCTGAGGAGGCAGGCCTGATTCTGATTGCACAACCGATTGTAATGGCATTTGTTGCCTCATTTTCAGGAAAACTATCGGATCAGAAAGATCCCCGGATTCTTGCATCTGTAGGCATGGGCATTAGTGCCAGCGGACTATTAATGCTTAGTTTTATAAGTAAAGAAACGCATTATAGCTATATTATATCGGCTTTGGTTGTTTTAGGATTTGGGTTTGGGATGTTTTCATCACCCAATACAAATTCGGTGATGAGTTCGGTTGAAAAACGATTTCTGGGTCTTGCATCTGCAACAGTTGCAACCATGCGCACAAGCGGAATGATGTTCAGCATGGCTGTTGCTGCTCTTTCGGTACATATTTTTTTAGGAAATGCTGAAATAAATACCGGCAACCTGGATTCATTCATGCTGAGCATGAGAATTGTAATCATTACCTTTACACTATTGTGTGTGATCGGTATTTTTACTTCGCTGGTCGGCAGGCGAATAGCTACCGATAAATAAGGTCATCTT
>CAYNTB010000423.1:0-2737 GCA_964399905.1 uncultured Bacteroidales bacterium
AGCAAACAGAAAATGGATATGGAATTTCGTTGGAACAATATTTTTAACACAAAAACCTATACAGGCTACCAGGCTTCGGCTTTTACTGTTTATGAATCAACTTATTTCCTGCGCCCTTCGCAAGTTTTACTATCCGTAAAATTTAGCTTTTGATTTCAGTTTATGGGGTGATGCCCTAAAGGATGTCAACCCACACATATAGTTTATAAGTCTGCTAAAATTGAGTCTCATTGAATTATTAGATTAAATTAATTAACACTTAAAAAGTAGAATTTCATTACTTTTACCCACCGGAACAAAATTAATTTAGATGAAGATTTCTTATAACTGGCTCAAACGATATATCGACTTTGATATCGCACCCGAAAAATTATCCGAAATACTGACCGACTGTGGGTTGGAAGTTGAAGGCATGGAAAAGGTACAATCGGTTAAAGGAGGCCTTAAAGGCGTTGTGATTGGTGAAGTAAAATCCAGGAAGCAACATCCGAATGCCGATAAACTTTCATGCACCACTGTTGATATTGGCGGCGATCGCCTGTTGGAAATCGTATGCGGGGCACCCAATGTTGCAGCCGGACAAAAAGTACCCGTGGCAACCGTAGGCACGATAATTTATATGGGCGATGAATCTTTTGAGATCAAAAAATCAAAAATCCGTGGCGAAGTTTCGGAAGGCATGATCTGCGCCGAAGATGAACTGGGACTGGGCACCGAACATGCCGGGATTATGGTTCTTGATCCGGATGCCAAAATTGGATCCCTGGCCAAAGATTATTTTAAGATTGAAGAAGACGTTGTTTTCGAAATCGGGCTCACCCCCAACCGGGCAGACGCCACTTCACATATCGGTGTTGCCCGCGATTTGGTGGCCGTTCTCAATCATATGTATCCCGATCAAAAATTTAAATTGAAGATACCTTCGGTTGAGAAATTTAAAGTAGATAACGAAAGCCGAAAGATCGATGTAATTGTTGAAGATACCGAAGCCTGCCCGCGATATACCGGAATCACCATCAGCAATGTAAAGGTGAAAGAATCGCCTGCCTGGCTGCAAAACCATCTAAAATCGCTGGGTTTAAAACCCATCAGCAATATTGTTGACATTACCAATTTCATATTGTTTGAAACAGGCCAGCCTTTGCATGCCTTTAATGCCGATGCCATCAAAGGGCAAAAGGTGATCGTAAAAAAATTAAAGGAAGGCACTAAATTTATCACCCTTGATGAAGAAGAAAGATCGCTTCAACAAAATGACCTGATGATTTGCAATGCCAATGAAGGCATGTGTATTGCAGGCGTTTACGGCGGTTTGGGTTCTGGAATAACAGCCGAAACCAAAAATATTTTTCTGGAAAGTGCCTATTTTGATCCGGCCACTATACGTAAAACCTCAAAGCACCACGGTTTGCAAACCGATGCATCTTTCAGGTTCGAACGCGGAGCCGACCCCAATATTACCGAATACGCATTAAAAAGGGCATGCCTTCTATTTAAAGAACTGGCCGAAGGTGAAATTACGAGCCCGCTTGTGGATGTATATCCGAAACCCATCGAAAAATGGATCGTTGAAATTGAATATAATAATGTTGACCGCCTGATTGGAAAACGCATTGAACGCCCTGACATTAAAAGAATTTTGGTGAACCTGGGCATTGAAATTACGACTGAAACAGACGAAGGTTTAAGCCTGTTGATTCCCACCTATAAAGTTGATGTAACCCGCGAAGCAGATGTAATCGAAGAAATTTTGAGGGTATATGGGTATAACAACATCGATTATTCTGACAGTTTGAATTCCTCACTTTCTTATAGTGATGAACAGGATTTGAGGGAACAATTTCAGAACCAGATTTCTGATTATCTGTCGGATAACGGATTTTTCGAGATCATGAATAATTCGCTGATCAATTCAAAATACACGCAAAATCATGAAGCATTTAAATCCGGCGAAAATGTTCAAATCCTGAACCCTGTCAGCAACGATCTGGATGTGATGCGTCAAAGTTTGTTGTTTGGAGGACTTGAGTCTATTTTATACAACCAGAACCGAAAAAACCCGGATGTTAAATTTTATGAATTTGGAAGAATTTATTCTTTAAATAAAGTTGAAGGCGAGACTGATCCCTTAAAAAAATATCAGGAGTCGAAGCATTTGTCCATATTTATGAGCGGCAAATCAAATCCTGAGAACTGGAAAACAGATTCAGAACAGAGCGATTTTTTTAATTTGAAATATTTTGTAACGCAAATCTTAAAAAGACTGGGATTAAATCTTTCATCTGTTCAGACTAACGATTTAGCAAATACCTTATTCGAATACGGACAAAGCCTGCTTGTTAATAATAAGGAAATAGTGAGTTTTGGGAGTTTGTCTAAAAAAACACTCAAAGCATTCGATATCAAACAAAAAATATTTTATGCCGATTTTCATTGGGATCATTTAGTTAAAGCTGTTAGAAAGGCAAAAGTTCAATTCCGGGAAATCCCAAAATTTCAGGAAGTTCGACGCGACCTGGCATTGCTCCTCGATAAAAACATTAAATATGAAGAGCTGAAGGAACTGTCGTTTAAAACAGAGCGTAAACTTCTAAAATCTGTTACACTTTTTGATATTTATGAAGGCGACAAAATTGATAAAAACAAAAAATCATACGCTTTAAGTTTCATTTTGCAGGACGAATACCAAACTTTAACAGATAAAGTGGTGGAAAAAGTGATGAGGAAACTTATTAAT
>CAYNTB010000424.1:0-2732 GCA_964399905.1 uncultured Bacteroidales bacterium
AAAATTGGATGCCCCACTATTAGCTTCCGGAGATTTATACAAAAAATTTGATTTCAGTGGCAATCAGAATGGTATTTTAGGTTTCGACTATCAGGGTTTTGTAAATAATATCGGATTGTACGGAGAATGGAGCAGAAGTGAAAATGGCGGCCAGGCTTATTTATTCGGCTTCGACTTTTACCCTGATTCGTATACAAAATTTAATATTCTTTATCGCAACTATCCGGCCAATTATCAGAATTTATTTGCAAATGCTTTTGCTGAAAACACAGCACCAAAAAATGAAAAGGGCTTGTATGTCGGATTCAGCAATTCATTTCTTCCAAATTGGGAATTAAATCTTTATCTCGATTTTTTTCGTTTCGACTGGCTAAAGAGCAATGTATGCGCACCCTCGCATGGTGTTGATTATTTCGCTCAAATTACATTTAATCGATCCGAAAATTTACAATGCTATTTGAGATATAAAAGAAAGAAAAAGCAAAACAATTCCCCATTCGATGATTGGATCGACGATCTTGAACTGGAAAGCAAAGAGAATATCCGGATTGATTTCAGCTATAAAGTACTTGAAAATTTTCGGTTTAAGAGCAGGGCCGAATGGGTAAATTTTAAAACTGCTTCGGGTCAAAAAGAAACGGGGATTTTATTGTTTCAGCAAATACAATATACCCTGCCGAATAATGCAATGAATCTGTACTTTCGATGCGTAAATTTTAACACAGATGGGTATGATTCAAGGATTTACACCTATGAAAATGATGTACTTTACGCATTCAGTATTCCGGCATTCTACGACCGGGGCAACCATTTTTATTTTTTACTAAACTATCATTTAAATAAAATGATGGATTGCTGGCTGAAGTTCGGGCATACCTTTTTTCATTCAAAAGGCCTTATTGGAAGTGGTACGGAATTGATTGACGGGCCCGCAAAATCAGAATTCAGGTTTCAACTGAGGTTTAAGCTATAGGCAAATAACCAAAACCCGAATCAAATCTGATCCGGGTAAAATCTCAAATGTTAAAATAGGGTTTTAAAGGATTGCTTCAAGTTTCTTAACAAGAATTTGCTTTGGAACTGCACCTACTTGTTTATCCACAATTTCTCCATTTTTAAAAAATAAGATTGTTGGGATATTTCGAATTCCGAACTTTGCTGAAACTCCGGGGTTATTATCAACATCAACCTTTCCGACAATGGCTTTTCCTTCATAATCATTACCGATCTCTTCAACAATTGGACCCACCATTCTACATGGCCCGCACCATACGGCCCAAAAATCAATTATTACAGGTTTATCTGCTTTTAAAACAAGTTCTTCAAAATTTGAATCAGTTATTTCTAATGCCATGCTTTTGTTTTTTAAGTTTATCGAATTACAAAATTACTATTTATATAAAAACAGCTATCGCTTTTTTTAATTTAATTTATAATTAAATGATCCATCAGCCTCGAGTGCCCTGATAAAGGCATACGGGTCGACCTTTGCACTCCGTGCTTTCATTTCAACCTTCTTATTTTCGGCCCTGTCGAACAAATGAATTCGCAATGGCACCGAACCTTTATACTCATGAATCAAAGATTTCAGTTTTTGAATGCCCTCCTTATCCACGGTGGCACTATCCAGTATGACTGTTATTTCGCGTGTATTGTTCTGAATGGCTTCGGCCAGCAAACTAATAGCGGTTATTTTTATTTCAAGCTGATTTTCGAGATTATAACGGTTTTGTATTCTGGCTCTTATCAGCACATAATTTCCTTCTACCAAAAAATGCCTCAGTTTTAAATAATCTTCTGAAAACATCGCCAGCTGAATGCTGTCCTCGAAATCTTCCAGTTGAAAGGTGCCAAATGGTTGGCCGCCCTTTGTAAAACGTGAGGCAGCAGAAGTGATCATCCCGGCAAAAGTCACATTTCTGTTTTTATAGGATTTCAGGTTTTCGAGCAGGTCGCCGATCCCCACATCACAAAAATGTTTCATTTCAGTTTTGTAATCATCAAGCGGATGCCCGGTCATATAAAAACCGGTAACTTCACGTTCATGCTTCAATTGCTGTATCTTGCTCCAGGGTTCGCATTCCGGCAGTTGAATGCTTGGAATTTTAATTTCATCGGCATCGCCGAAGAGTGAGACCTGTGCTGAATTTTGACGTTCCTGCACTGCCCCTGCATGTTTAATAATTTTTTCAAGGAAAATGGAATCATCGGTATTTTCGCGATAGAAAAATTGCGCCCGGTGCGAATTATTAAAACTGTCGAATGCACCAGCCATGGCCAGTGCTTCAAAACTTCTTTTATTAACGGCCCTCAGATTAACGCGTGTGGCAAAGTCAACAATATCATTAAACGGCCCATTGGCCTCTCTTTCTTCGATCAATGAATTAACCGCTGCTTCGCCAACACCTTTTATGGCAGCCATGCCAAAACGGATTTCACCTTTTTGATTGACCGTAAAACGTAATTTGCTCTCATTAATATCCGGGCCATTAACCATAATTCCCTGGCGCCTGGCTTCATCAATAAAAAACGTAATTTTTTTAATGTCGTTCAGATTATGGGTTAGAACGGCAGCCATGTATTCAGCAGGATAATGAGCTTTCAAATAGGCAGTTTGATAAGCAATAATGGAATAGGCTGCCGAATGCGATCGGTTAAATCCATATTCGGCAAAACGAGTGTGGGGGAATTTCACCTAGTAAGCCTAGGGAAAAACCAGATGACTCCAGAGG
>CAYNTB010000425.1:0-2731 GCA_964399905.1 uncultured Bacteroidales bacterium
ACTTATGAAAAAATATCTGTTTTTTATTATTCTTATCATCCCTTCGGTTTCACAAACAACAGATATGAACCTGACTATTAGAGAAAGAATAAATAATTTAAATTCATTGATTGCTGAAGAAAATAAAATTAGACTACAATTGGATGAGATACATCCTAAATTCAGGATTTTAAGAGATGAGAGTGAAGAACTAAGAATGAAGGCAATTAATATCAGAAGTAATAATACACTTAAAATGGGTATGCAAGGATTATTGGAGGTTGCAGATAAATTTGGAACATCGATGAACCCGATTGTCGGCTTGACAGAATTAACTGTTGATCTTGTTGGTCAAACAATAGGAAAACCTGCCTATCAGAAAGTATTTTATGTAAAGGAAACCCGACGGGCTAAAACAAAATTAACAAACCTGATTAACTACCTTAGGGATGTTCAAAATCACAATTCTACATCAATAGAAACCCATAATCTTCTGATGAATGTTATTCAGGCTGATGTGGCTGATTTTAAATTCGATGCAACAGTTTTTCAAGGTATACCGGAGTTAAAACAATTTTGGAAGGGTTCAAAAATAGATGAATCAGAAGCAATATGGGGATTCCGAAAAATGCAGATTATAATTTATCTCGCAACCAAAGGAAGAGATCAGGCAGACGATGACAGAAATCGTATTAAAAGTGAGCAAGCAAGTTATGTGCGACTTATCCAATCTCAAAGGAAAGAGATTGAACGATTGGGGGGGTTGGTCAGCAACTGGGATCCTACTTCGGGAACAAGCCCGCAAGTTCAAATTCCTGCAAACCCTAAGCCTAAAACAGACAGTTACGCCTATCGAGAATGCATAAATCCCCGTACTGGTGAAGGCCCAAGATCTCCGGAAGAACGCAGTAAAATAACCGAACTGCTTAAAATGTATTAGGAAAATGGGTATCGTTTCGACACCTATCTCAAAGTGAATTTTTTGGATGAAGTTACACTTGGACAAAAAATCCCACTTGAAAATTATGCCATTAATTTTGCCAACCCGCATATTCAAAATCCGGAAGGTGTTTACAGATATAGCTATGAGTGTTTCGTTGACGGAGTAAAATCCTCAAACTATCCATTTACCGAGCTTACCAATATGAAAAGTGGAACACCGGGCAAGCATTTCGTTACTATTGTATTGAAATCATGCGATGATATCATAGAAGAATATGTACATGAGGTATTGGTTAAAGATCCCATTTTTGATGCGACGGTTTATTTTAAAGACCCGGCAAGCGAGGTCCGACAGGGGATGACTGCTTCCTTTAACCCCGAAATAGACCATCCAACTGTAAAAGATGCGGAGAAAAACCTAAATTACAATTGTTATGTTTATTTTGATGATGAGCATTTAACAGTTATGGAAAAGAAAAATTTAATCTTTGATCCCTTGGGACATTACACTGTTGATCCCGCTTTACTGACGCCCGGAAAACATGAAATCAGGATCGAATTATGGGATAAATATACCCATTCTTTTGTTGATCAGTACCTGCATCATGTAACGGTTACAGAAGGTGGTGGAACTCCATATATCCCTCCTCAGATGCAACAACCCAAACCAGAAACTAAAAACTATGGCCAAATAAAAGAACAAACCTATGATCCTGAACTGGAGGGGAAAAGGGAACCTGTTTTACGATTGCAATGGGCCAATTATGATTATGTTTTTGATAAGGGAAAAGTTAAAATTGATGGTTTCTATTATTGGAACAATCAAAAAGTGATGTACACTTCTGAACCCATATTAAATTATACAAAGGGCGCAACAAATGTACCGGGTATGGTGTTAACCAATACCAGCGGTTATCATATTTATCCAACAACGCCTAGTCCGGGAAATCCCTGCTCAAATTTTATCATTACGCAAATGAAAGGCGCTGAAATTACAATACTTCACCGAATAAAAGCCTGCGATTTTAATATGAAAATCAATGCTGATAAAACTATTAGCATCAGCTATAGAAGCAGTCAGGCCGGACAGATCGAAACAATAACACTTTTATAACCAAATATTAAAAAAATGGAAAACGCAAAAGAAAATGCAAAAAAAGGATTGAATGAAATAAAATCCTTTTACAAAGGTGATTTCAAAGAAATCATGATCACTTTTTTTAAAAGCCCAATTGATGGCATCAGTGGGATTTTTAAAAATCCAGGTGAAAAATCTTTAGTAAACAGTTTAATTATTTTTGCCTCTGTTTTTATTCTTTACCTGGTCGGAAGCTATATTATTGTTGGGGAAGCCAGACAGTATATGAAATTTTTTGATTTTATAAAAATTGGTATTTTCCCTCTGATTTGTATGTTTTTGATTTCTGCCCTGGCATTTGTTATTAAATCAATATTGGGCAAGGCCGATTTTAAAAATGAATTATTAACGGGAGCCATCAGCGGCATCGCATTTAGCTTACTTATCCTTATTATGATCGTTCTAAAACTAGTATATGGCGGAAATAATATGCTAAGTTTAATCAGTAATCCCATGGGCGGAAATTTAATTGGAACGTTATTGATATTCTATGTGATCTTAATGATTATCAATGTTTTCCAGCAATCGTTGCGGTCAGCGGGAACAAAAGACGTACTTGCATGGTATTTATCACCTGTTTCGGTGCTATTTGCAATTTATCTGACCAGTCAAATATTATATTAGTTTTATAAAAAAGAAGGAAGGCTGAATAGCCTTCCTTCTTAGTTTGTG
>CAYNTB010000426.1:0-2718 GCA_964399905.1 uncultured Bacteroidales bacterium
TGATCCAATAAATCCGGATTAAATGGATAATTTTTGGACTGTCTGCATAATTCCAACCAATATTCAGTTTCTTCGGCTTCCTTAGCAGCAATCTTCATTTTATGTATAAAGTCTGCTTTACTTTCAGCACCTTGTGCTTCCTTAATATTTGCTCCAATAGAAGTTCCGGCTTTCAATATTTGATTTGCAATAGAAAATTTTCTGTTTTTTTCAAGGTTTTCCGAAAACTCAATTATCTGAAGTGCAAAATCAAAAGATAATTTAAGAATAATATTTTCCCTTTCATTATTCATTAGCACATTGTCAAATTATCAAATTGGCACATTAAATAACTTTTGCTTCATTTTTAAGTAAATCCACCAATTCCTTAATGTTTTCAGCATCCACCATTTTACAGGCTGCTTTGGGTGCAGGTAATTCATAGCTGACAAAAGCTGTTAAGGCTTCATCATTGTTTGGGGGCAATACTTTTAAAGGTTTTTTACGTGCCATCATAATTCCGCGCATGGCCGGGATTCGGGGTTCTTTCGCAATTCCTTTTTGTACAATGGCCACCATTGGAGTTTGGGTATTGAGTACTTCTGAACCTCCATCAATTTCACGGATTAAGGAAACTGCTCCATTATTGATATTTAATTGGGAAACAGAAGAAACAGAAGGAATGTTTAAAAATTCGGCCAGCATCCCGCCAACAGCAGAACCATTATAATCGCTGGCTTCAATACCTGCGATAATGATGTCAAAATCTTTAGCGATTGCGGCCAGTTGAGATGCCACAAAATAAGCATCTTTGGGTTCTGCATCAATTCTGATTGCATCGTCTGCACCAATGGCCAATCCTTTTCTCATGGTTGGTTCCACTTCGCTCCCACCAACGGTAGCAATTGTAACCGACTCAACTGTTCCACCCGATGATTCTTTAATTTCAAGTGCACGTGTCAGGGCAAGTTCATCCCATGGGTTAATAATCCATTGAACACCTGTTTTATCGAATGTAGTATTGTCGCCCGTAAATTTAATTTTTGTGGTTGTATCGGGAACATTACTTAAACAGATCAAAATTTTCATCTCTCTATTTTTAGTGATTAATTACGTGATTTATTATTGGCAAAGATAAAATAATTTGAAGATTGCAAACTTCAAAGTTAGGTAGTTTCAATGATGGCTCTTTTGTGTGGGTCGCATAAATTATGATTTCTTTTCAGATTATTCTTTAAACAATGCCCTCGAAATCACGATTTTTTGTATTTCAGAGGTGCCTTCATAAATTTGGGTCAGTTTTGCTTCCCGCATCAATCTTTCAACATGATATTCTTTCACATAACCATAACCTCCATGAATTTGAACGGCTTCGGTAGTAACTTCCATCGCGATATCTGCTGCATATTGTTTGGCCATGGCACTGGCCACGCCATATGGCTTTCCGTTATCTTTCAGCCATGCTGCCTTAAGCACAAAATTCCTGGCGGCTTCAACCTTAACAGCCATATCTGAAATTTTAAAGGCAATTCCCTGATGCTTTGAAATGGGCTTTCCGAAAGCCTTTCGCTCTTTGGCATATTGCACGGCACGATTTAATGCCCCTGCTGCAATCCCCGTTGCCTGGGCAGCAATTCCCATTCGTCCGGCCTCAAGGGTTTTCATGGCAAATTTAAATCCAAAACCATCTTCGCCAATACGGTTTTCTTTGGGGACTTTCACATCCTGAAACATCACTGAATGTGTATCCGAACTTCGCATGCCCATCTTATCCTCATGGGGACCCAGTGTGATTCCAGGACTGTCTTTTTCGACGATGAATACGTTAATTCCATGATGTTTCTTTTCCGGATTGGTTTGAGCTATCACCAGATAATAAGAAGCAGAATTTGCACTGGTGATCCAGTTTTTTACCCCATTCAATAAATAGTGATCTTCTTTTTCAAAAGCAGTTGTACGTTGGCTGGTAGCATCCGATCCTGCCTCGGGCTCTGATAATAAAAATGCCCCGATTTTTTCACCTCGTGCCAGGGGTTTTAAATATTTTTCTTTTTGGGCCTCTGTTCCATACTTCTGTAGCCCATAACACACCAATGAATTTTGCACTGACATGATCACACTTACAGAGGCATCAATTTTTGAAAATTCTTCAATTGCCAGCACATAAGAAATGGTATCCATGCCCCCGCCATCATATTTTGGATCCACCATCATCCCCATAAAACCAAGTTCAGCTATGTTTTTAATGTGTCTGGCCGGGTATTCAGCTTTAGCATCTCTTTCAATAACGTCCTGAATAAGTTCTCTTTCAGCATAATCGCGGGCAGCTTGCTGAATCATTAATTGCTCTTCGGTAAAATTAAAATCCATAAAATATTAATTAGGGTGAATTTATTTGTTAACAGCTTAACAACTCAAGAGATAAAAATACAAAAATTTAAATATTTTCATCTATAAATAAGGTTTAAAATATTTAACTGATCCTTTTAAAAGAGCTAAGGCGTATTAGAAATTATATAAAAGACATTTAATTCTATTGCCATGATTCACAGAATATTGGTTTCAGATATCAAGTTTATACAAATGTTCTTTTGCTCTTTTATAATCCTGAACGATGGTTTCCATGATCTTTTTTACTGGAAGTATTTCTTCAATCGTAGCTGAAATTTGCCCAATTTCAAGTTCTCCTTCATTTATATCTCCTTCAAACATCCCAAGTTTTGCCCTGCCATGGCCAAG
>CAYNTB010000427.1:0-2717 GCA_964399905.1 uncultured Bacteroidales bacterium
GACAAGCCATTACCGCAGCAGGTACAGGTTGTATGGCCGCAATTGAAGCTGAAAGCTATTTATATACTTCAAAAAAAGCTCCTCAGGAGCTTTTTTTATTCTGTAACTTAGCAGACGGGTAAATAACTTGATATTATTTTTAGCATTCTGTTTATAACCTAAACACTTATATAATGAAAAAAGACACACCTGCTTATTATCAAAAAGTAAAAACAGAACATCCTGAATTCATTACAGCTGTTGAATCTTTGGGTAGTACTTTAAAAAAATCGGGACCTTTGGATGAGTCATTAGCACAATTTTTGCAACTGGCAGCTTCAATTGCTATCAAATCTGAAGGTGCCACCCACAGCCATACCCGACAGCTGGTCGAATTGGGTTTTACACCTGAAGAAATCAGGCATGCTGTAATTTTACTGTCAAACACCATCGGATTTCCAAATGTTATGGCCGGCCTAAGTTGGGTTAACGACATACTTGAAAAATAATGATCCCAGAAAAAGAGCGTGCCATTAAAAAAGCTTCCTGGATCAGTATTTCAGGAAATGCTTTATTATCATTACTTAAAATAATTATCGGTTTTATTTCCGGTAGTTTTGCAGTAATTGCAGATGGGATCGATTCGGCAAGCGATATTATCACTTCCGTTATTACGCTTATAACGGCCCGGATCAGCTCAAAACCGCCCAATGTGCGTTTCCCTTATGGCTACGAAAAAGCTGATACCATCGCCTCAAAGATATTGGCATTTATAATCTTTTTCGCAGGTGCCCAGCTGGCTATTTCCACCGGCAACAAACTCATCGAAAATGAAACCAGGACCATGCCCGGAATGATTGCAATTTATGTAACCATTATTTCAATTATTGGCAAACTTATGCTGGCACTTTATCAATTTAGAATAGGCCGAAAAGTAAACAGTTCGATGTTGGTGGCAAATGCAAAAAACATGCAAAACGATGTGGTTATATCCTTTTCGGTTTTGTTGGGACTTGTATTTACATTTATTTTTAAAATGCCGATGCTCGACATCATCACTGCATTTCTGGTAAGTGGATGGATCATGTGGGTGGCCATAAAAATATTTATTCAAAGCAATACCGAACTCATGGACGGGATCATGGATACTTCTGTTTATCAAACGGTATTTGATGCAACCGACGAGATTGAAGGAGCCCACAATCCGCATCGTGTGCGTATCAGGCAAATCAACAATGCTTATGTAATAAACATTGACATTGAAGTTGACGGATCGCTCACGGTTGATCAGTCACATCAGATCTCCCATAAAATTTCTGAAAATATTAAATCGAAACTTGATAATGTTTACGACATCATCATCCATATTGAACCATGCGGCACCATCGATAAAGATGAGAAATACGGTGTTTCAACCAAAGACTTTCAGAAATAAATTGTTTCCCATTCAAAATTGGCCCAACACCGAAAGGATTCTCGAAAAAGAAGTCCTGACCCCGCTTTTGATTTGTTTTCCATAAAACAAATCAAAATGCAAATCAATACATTCAAGTTGACTCAATTTTTCCGGGGGGTGCAATCTGAATGATTTTAAAAACATTATCATGATATCATAACTAAATTCGCATCAATATTAAATTAATCTTCTGATCATTTTATATCTTTGTACCCGATTTCATTTTCTTCCAATTTAAAACTTTGAGCATGATCCATTTCTTTCAGACCAACTCTGATCTAACCTATGCAGTAAATACTCAAAATCAACTATCAGATACTGACCTCATAAAATTAAAATGGCTTTTTAACGAAGCCACATTCATTTCTGAAAGTGAAATAAAAGGGAATTTTATCGGCCCCCGAAAAGAAATGATCACTCCTTGGAGCACCAATGCAGTTGAAATCACGCAAAATATGGGCATTGAAGGCATTTCCAGAATTGAACAATTCTTTAAAGCAAAAAATGACAAGGCTGAATTTGACCCCATGTTGCAGGCATTATATACAAAACTTGATCAGCAAATTTTTGAAATTAAGCTCCAGCCTGAACCCATCTTATTTTTAGATGATATAGAAACTTATAATAAAGCAGAGGGCCTGGCTTTAAGTGATGACGAAGTTGAATATCTAAACGGTGTGAGTAAAAAAATCGGGAGAAAATTAACAGACAGTGAAGTGTATGGCTTCGCCCAGGTAAACTCCGAACATTGCCGGCATAAAATATTCAATGGCACCTTTGTAATTGATGGGAAAGAAAAAAAAGATTCTCTTTTCGCACTGATTAAAAAAACATCAAAAGTAAACCCTAATACTTTGGTTTCGGCCTATAAGGACAATGTTGCATTTGTATTGGGGCCCCGCGTTGAACAATTCGCACCAGCAACACAGGACAAGGCAGATTATTTTGAAATAAAGGAAATTGATACGGTGATTTCGCTGAAAGCTGAAACCCATAATTTTCCAACCACCGTTGAACCCTTTAACGGAGCCTCAACCGGAACCGGTGGTGAAATCCGCGACCGAATGGCAGGCGGAAAAGGCAGTCTTCCCATTGCAGGTACAGCCGTATATATGACTTCTTATCCCAGGCTTGAAAAAAACCGGATTTGGGAACAAAAAACACAGCAAAGAAACTGGCTTTATCAAACTCCGGAAGAGATTCTTATTAAGGCTTCTAACGGGGCCAGTGATTTTGGCAACAAATTCGGGCAACCATTGATTTGTGGAAGTTTGCTCACCTT
>CAYNTB010000428.1:0-2715 GCA_964399905.1 uncultured Bacteroidales bacterium
TATTTTGGCTTCCATCGCTCAAAAAACAGTTGAAATAGAAGTAACCACAGCAACCGTAACCGAAGAAATATGTTGTGGTTGTCAAACCTGTATCAGTGTTTGTCCGTATTCTGCCATAAGTTTTCTCGAAGATAAATCTGTATCCCATGTGAATGAGGTGTTATGTAAGGGATGCGGAACCTGTGCATCTGCTTGTCCAACCGGAGCCATTCACAGCAAGCACTTTAGCGATTTTCAAATTTTATCACAAATTCACGGAGTATTATCCAAAAACTAAGGAGGTATATTATGACATTTGAACCTAAGATCATTTCATTTTTATGCAATTGGTGCTCATATACGGGTGCTGATCTTGCCGGATCCTCACGCTTAAAGTATGCACATAATATCCGAATTATCAGGGTGATGTGTTCAGGGCGTGTTGAGCCTACTTTTGTACTCGAAGCCTTTAAAAAAGGTGCTGATGGTATTTTAATATGTGGTTGTCATCCTGGTGATTGCCACTATCACGAGGGAAATCACAAGTGTCAGCGTCGTTATACCCTCTTACAAAAATACATCCAGCAAATGGGCATTGATGAGTCGAGGTTAAAACTGGAATGGATCAGTGCAAGTGAAGGGAAACAATTTGCGGAATTGGTGAATGAGTTTACGGAAAGCATCCAGCAGCTTGGGCCGGCTTCTTATCATAAAAAACTATCATTCGCATAAATTTTATTTTTTCATCTAACTTAATATTATGAGCAACAATCATCAAAAATTGAAATTAGCCGTTTATTGGGGGGCCGCCTGTGGCGGATGTTGTGTGTCGGTTCTTGATCTGCATGAGGATCTGCTTGAAGTCGTTGGGGCTGCAGATTTGGTATTCTGGCCCATCGCACTCGACATAAAATATGAAGATGTCAGGAAAATGCCCGATGGGCATATTGATGTGACTTTATTTAATGGTGCAATTCGGAATTCAGAAAACGAATACATCGCCATGCTGTTAAGGAAAAAATCAAAAATTATGGTTGCTTATGGAAGCTGTGCGCAGCTTGGCGGCATTCCCGGACTGGCAAACATCGGAAAAAAAGAAGCCTTGTTTTCCAGGATTTACGATGAGAGTGAATCAACCGTTAATCCAAAAGGAATCAGACCATTACCTGAATCTGATTTACCCGAAGGCAAACTTGAGTTGCCCATCTTCTTCAAAGATGTTGTTCCTTTGGACAAGGTAGTTTGTGTCGATTATTACATCCCGGGTTGCCCGCCTCAACCAGATCGCTTACTCGAAGTTTTCAGGGCCATTGTGAATAACGATAATTTGCCTTCAAAGAAATCGGTAATTGGTGCTTATGAAAAAACACAATGTGATGAATGTACCCGTATAAAAACAGATAATAAAAAAATAAAGAAATTCTATCGGCCCTGGGAAATTGAGGATGATGGCGTTACTTGTTTTCTGGAACAAGGTGTAATTTGCATGGGGCCAGCCACCAGGGGCGGATGCGGATATAGATGTATCGAAGGAAATGCCCCTTGCCGGGGTTGTTATGGCCCTACTTCAGATATAACGGACCCGGGTGCAAAAATGTTATCTGCCATCGGCACGATGATTGACTCGGACGACCCGGAAGAAATCAAACGAATCGTTGAGGATGTAGTTGACCCGGCAGGGACTTTTTATCGTTTTAGTTTACCAGCAGCAATTATCAGGAGGAATTTATCATGAACCGAATTACTATTGATCCCATAACCCGTCTTGAGGGACATGGAAAAATTGAAATATTTACCAATGGGGACGGAAGCGTTGAAAATGTTTATTTTCAGGTGCCTGAGTTAAGGGGCTTCGAAAAATTTTGTGAGGGACGCCCCGTCGAAGAGTTATCACAAATTGTTACAAAGATATGCGGTGTTTGCCCGGGTTGCCATCACATGGCTTCAGGAAAGGCCATTGATGCAGTTTTTGGGCTTGAACCCACCCCAACCGCAAAAAAATTACGTGAATTATTCTATATGGCCCATTTTGTGCATAGCCATATTGCACATTTTTATGCGTTGGCCGCACCTGATTTTGTTTTGGGCCCCGATTCTGACCCAGCCAACAGAAATCTGCTGGGTGTTATCGCTGCCGTTGGGATTGATATTGGTAAACAGGTTATTGCCGCCAGAAGAAAGGCACAGGAAATTCAGGCTTTGCTCGGGGGGCATCAAACACATGTTGTTATGAATATTCCGGGAGGTGTGCGCAAAGGACTCACCGAAGAGCAAAGAAAAAAAATTGCTGAAACCGCTAAAGAGTTTATTGAATTTGCACAGTTCACAATGAAAATTTTTAAAGATGTGGTACTCGCAAATGATAAATATGTGGATCTGATTGTAAATGGCCCATACTCGCTTAATCTGCATTCGATGGGCCTGGTTGATCAGAATAATAAAGTTAATTTTTACGATGGCAAGGTAAGGGTAGTTGATACACAGGGTGCCGAATTATATAAATACAGTAATGCTGAATATCTCGATTATATCGAAGAAAGAGTAGAATCCTGGTCATATCTAAAATTCCCCTACCTGAAAAAAATTGGTTGGAAAGGTTTTGTGGACGGACAGGATTCAGGGGTATATCATGCAACACCACTTTCACGCCTGAATGCAGCTGATGGCATGGCCACCCCGCTGGCGCAGATAGAATATGATCTGATGTACAAAACTCTTGGTGGAAAACCGGTTCAT
>CAYNTB010000429.1:0-2709 GCA_964399905.1 uncultured Bacteroidales bacterium
ATGTGATATCAATTGACCCAACAAATATTTTGTGCATATTAAAAAATATCCGTAGTTTTACGGCTCGAAAATCGAAATCTTAGGATGCAAAATAAATTATATACAAATTATTGGTGGTGGTGTTTGACTAAAAACACTGCGTAAACCAATGCCTGTATATAATTAGAAGGAATAATATTCAAGAAGGCCCGTGTTGTTTGCGCAACACGGGCCTTCTTTTTTTTAATATCTAACATCAATCAAATAAATCTAAAACTAAAAAATTTGAATCAATGACACGACTAAAAAAGATTTACCTCGATGAATCAGAAATGCCAAAACAATGGTACAATCTTGCACCCGATTTGCCAAGCCCGTTAAATCCTCCATTAGGACCTGACGGAAAACCAGTTACACCTGAAATGCTGGCCCCGGTTTTTCCAATGAATTTAATTGAACAGGAAGTGAGTCAGGAACGATGGATCGATATTCCTGAAGAAATTTTAAAAATGTTATCGGTTTGGCGCCCCAGTCCTTTGATTCGTGCTTATGAACTTGAAGCAGCGCTCGGAACACCAGCTAAAATCTATTATAAAAACGAAGGGGTTTCTCCGGCGGGAAGCCATAAACCTAACACAGCCGTGGCCCAGGCATGGTATAATAAGCAAGCCGGAATTAAGCGCCTAACCACCGAAACAGGTGCCGGTCAATGGGGAAGCGCACTTTCTTATGCCTGTTCAGTGGTTGGGCTCGAATGTAAAGTTTATATGGTGAGGGTAAGTTTTGATCAAAAGCCTTTTCGTAAAATGATGATGAATACCTGGGGCGGAAACTGTGTTGCCAGTCCGAGTAATGAAACCCAGGCCGGCCGAAATATTCTGGCCAAATATCCGGATACTCCGGGAAGCCTGGGAATTGCCATTAGTGAAGCCATCGAATCAGCCGTTACGGATCCGAGTGGGAAAAGCCGGTATTCTCTGGGGTCTGTTTTAAATCATGTGATGCTCCATCAAACAATCATTGGCCTGGAAGCCAAAAAACAACTGGCAAAAGTTGGGGTATCAAAACCAGATATCGTAATTGGTTGTTGTGGCGGCGGTAGTAATTTTGCCGGAATTTCATTCCCCTTCATGTATGATAAAATCAACGGATCAGATATTGAAATTATTGGTGTTGAACCGGCTTCCTGCCCAACCTTAACCAAGGCCCCTTTTATTTACGATCATGGTGATGTAGCAGAAATGACTCCCCTGCTCCCGATGTATAGCTTGGGCCATACATTTATTCCGGCACCGATTCATGCAGGAGGTTTGCGTTATCACGGCATGGCACCGCTTGTAAGTGCCGCATTGCGCGATGGTTTGATGCATGCCCACACGGTTCATCAAAGTGAATGTTTCGAGGCAGGTTTATTATTTGCAAAAACAGAGGGTATCATCCCGGCACCGGAAACAACCCATGCCATCGCCTCCACCATTCGCGAAGCATTAAAAGCAAAGGAAGAAGGGAAAGAAAAAACCATTCTTTTCAACTTTAGCGGACATGGGATGATGGATTTGGTAGGCTATGAAAAATACCTGAACGGTGAACTCAGTGATTATGAATATCCGGAATCAGAAATTCAGGAAAACCTAAAAAAAATGGAAGCTTATCCACTTCCACGTTAATAAATATTTGGTTCATTAAAAAGGGATGGCTTCTTCACGATTGGGCCATCCCTTTATTTTTAAATGATGAGTTCATTCATCACTTATAAGCTATAACTTATAATTCTGTATTATTCTGCCCTGGCAGCTTTAACAGCTGAAATCAATTCGGGCAATATTTTGTGAACATCACCAATTATTCCATAATCGGCGGCTTCAAAAATCGGGGCATCCTTATCCGTATTGATGGCAACAATTACTTTCGACGAGCTCACCCCGCCCAAATGCTGGATGGCACCCGAAATTCCCAATGCAATGTATAAATTAGGAGCAATTATTTTACCGGTTTGCACGACATGTTCAGCGTGGGGACGCCATTCTTCATCAGCCACCGGGCGAGAACAAGCCGTTGCGGCACCCAGTAAATCAGCCATTTCTTCGATAGGAGCCCAGTTTTCAGGACCTTTTAAACCTCGACCACCTGAAACTACAATTTCAGCATCACTCAATAAAACTTTACCTGTAACTTTTTGTGTGTCTTTCACTTCTGATTTAAATTCAGCCGCATCAAGTGCTGGAGTATACACTTCAACGGATGCATCTTTAGCATCTTCAATCAATCCAAATGAATTTTGAGATAAAGTTGTAATTTTAACTGGCGACTTAACAATCACATTCGCAAAGGCTTTCCCTGTAAAAGATTTTTTCTTCACCGTAAAAGGATTATAGTTCGAAGGAGCTTCGGTTACACCGGAAACCAAACCTGCTTTAAGTTTAACTGAAACCCGTGGAGCAATGGCTTTACCTGTATTATTATGAGCAAAAACAATTACTTGTGCATCTTCTTTTTCAGCAATTTCAGCAATAACTCTGGCATAGGGAGCATTGCTCAAATTTTCAAGTTGAGGATCGTTAACATTCATCACTTTAGAAGCACCGTAAAGTCCCAATGATTTAAGTTCTGAATAATGAAAAGAAAACCGCCTGCTTTGAGCGTCCGAGGGCTGTGAATGTTGATTGTCCTGCAAACTGGAATGACATCATAAAAAATCCCTGAAAATATATATGCATGGCCAATTCGATT
>CAYNTB010000430.1:0-1368 GCA_964399905.1 uncultured Bacteroidales bacterium
CCGAAATGCAATCCGAAGGTGGTGCGTCAGGAGCCGTGCATGGATCACTTCAGGCAGGAGCCTTAACAAGTACTTTTACAGCTTCACAGGGATTGTTATTGATGATTCCGAATATGTATAAAATGTCGGGTGAATTGTTACCTGCCGTATTTCATGTAAGTGCAAGAAGTTTGGCGGCTCAGGCACTTTCAATTTTTGGTGATCATAGCGATGTAATGAGCTGCCGACAGGCTGGATTTGCCATGCTGGCAACAGGTAGTGCTCAGGAAATTATGGATATTGCGGGTGCTGCCCACTTAACGGCCATTAAAACCAGGGTTCCGTTCTTACACTTCTTCGATGGGTTCAGAACTTCTCACGAAATTCAAAAAGTTGAAGCAATGGATCAGGATGCAATTGCAAAACTGGTTGATTATGAAGCGCTTCAAAAATTCAGGGATAACGCATTAAATCCGGAACATCCTGTAACCAGGGGTACGGCACAAAATCCTGATATTTATTTCCAATCTCGCGAAGCGGCATCAAAATTTTATGATAATATACCGGATGTTGTTGACGAATATATGCAGGAACTACAAAAAATTACCGGTAGAGAATATCATCCGTTTACATATTATGGCGATGAGAATGCTGAAAATATTGTAGTAGCAATGGGCTCGATAACAAATACTTTAAAAGAGGTAGTTGATTATAAAAATGCCCAGGGTGAAAAAATTGGTTTGATAACTGTTCATCTTTACAGGCCATTTTCAGAAAAATATTTCATGAAAGTTTGCCCGAAATCAGTAAAAAGAATTTCTGTGCTGGATCGAACAAAGGAAATCGGAGCCAATGGTGAACCTTTGTATCTGGATGTCAGGGACCTCTTTTATGGGAAGGAAAATGCGCCTATGATTATTGGTGGACGCTATGGACTGAGTTCAAAAGACACAACCCCTGCAATGATGATTTCAGTATTTGATAATCTTGCATCGGATCAGCCAAAAAATCATTTTACCGTTGGGATCAACGATGATGTCAAACATACTTCATTACCAATACTTCCTGAAATTAGCGTGGCTCCAAAAGGAACTTTCCAGGCAAAATTTTACGGACTTGGTGCTGATGGTACCGTTGGTGCAAATAAAAATTCAATTAAAATCATTGGAGATTCTACTGATAAATATTGTCAGGCCTATTTTGCATACGACTCTAAAAAATCAGGCGGTATCACCATCTCACACCTGAGGTTTGGCGATAACCCGATCCGTTCCCCTTATCTTGTTGGAACCCCCGATTTTGTTGCCTGCCATGTTCCGGCTTATCTTGAGAAATATGATATGCTGAAGGGGCTCAAAAAAGGTGGAACATTTTTGTTGAACAGCATCT
>CAYNTB010000430.1:1378-2707 GCA_964399905.1 uncultured Bacteroidales bacterium
GGATGTTGAAGAAACAAAAAGCAAGTTGCCTGATCATATGAAAAAATATCTGGCTGAGAAAGAGATTTCGATGTATATCATCAATGCAACAAAAATTGCCGAAGAAATCGGGCTTGGAAACAGAACAAATACCATTATGCAATCTGCTTTTTTCAAGGTTGCCGAGGTTATCCCTTACGAAAATGCCGTATCAGAAATGAAGAAGGCCATTATGAAAACATATGGCAAAAAAGGCGAAGAAATCGTAAGAATGAATTATGCAGCTGTTGATCAGGGTGGAGATGTTGTTAAGGTTGATGTTCCTGAAGAATGGAAGCAGTTGGTTCCACAGGCTGTTACAGCGGATAAAAACGTTCCTGATTTTATTAAAAATATTGTTTACCCGATTGGGGCTCAAAAAGGAGACGATCTTCCGGTAAGTGCTTTTACAGGCAGAGAGGATGGAACATTTCCAGCCGGAACCACTGCATACGAAAAACGTGGTGTGGCCGTAAATGTACCCGAATGGCAGTCTGAAAATTGTATTCAGTGTAACCAATGTTCATATGTTTGTCCTCATGCTGCCATCAGACCATTTCTCTTAACAGAAGAAGAAGCAGCAAATGCTCCGGAAGGAACCAAAACAATACAAGGACTCGGCGGAACAAAGGCTTACCAGTTTAAAATTCAGGTAAGTACGCTCGACTGTACAGGATGTGGGGTTTGTGTTGAAGTTTGTCCGGCTAAAACAAAAGCCCTCGAATTGAAACCAATAGGTACACAACTTGACGAAATTGACCGTTGGAACTATATGCATGGAAAAGTTGGATATAAAGACGATGTTCTTCCAAAAGATAAGTCTGTGAAGAATAGTCAGTTTGCCCAACCATTGTTCGAATTTTCGGGTGCTTGTGCCGGTTGTGGTGAAACACCTTACGTAAAAATTCTTACACAATTGTTTGGTGAACGAATGATGATTGCCAATGCAACCGGATGTTCTTCAATATATGGTGGATCAGCACCTGCTACGCCTTACTGTCCGAGTCAGAAAAATGGCCACGGACCTGCCTGGGCCAATTCATTATTTGAAGATAATGCCGAATACGGATATGGAATGGCCATCGGGGTTGCTAAAATGAGGGATCGTATTCAGGACAGGATGCAAAAAGCCATGAACGAAAATTTTGCTGAGGAAACCAAAGCCGCAATGAAAGAATGGATGGAGGTGAAAAATGATGCTGTGCAGTCTGAAATTGCTTCTGAAAAAGTGGTTAAAGCCCTTGCAAATGAAAAAGGTGCTTTGGCTGAAGAAATTCTAAAGCTTAAACAATACCTTGTTAAAAAATCTCA
>CAYNTB010000431.1:0-2689 GCA_964399905.1 uncultured Bacteroidales bacterium
CTGGATTTGAAATCGATTAAAGGCGACCTTCATAAGTTGATGACAGATTCTCAGGATTGGTGGCCTGCAGACTTCGGGCATTATGGCCCTTTATTTGTTCGTATGGCATGGCATAGTGCCGGGACATACAGAACAGGCGATGGCCGGGGCGGAGCCGGAACAGGCCAACAACGGTTTGCACCTTTGAACAGCTGGCCAGATAATGTTAACCTCGACAAGGCACGAAGGCTGCTTTGGCCCATAAAACAAAAATATGGAAAGAAAATATCCTGGGCCGACCTGATGATCCTGGCAGGAAATGTTGCCCTCGAATCAATGGGATTTAAAACTTTCGGATTTGCAGGTGGAAGGGCAGATGTATGGGAACCCGAAGAGGATGTATATTGGGGCTCAGAATCCGAATGGTTGGAAAATGATGAGCGTAACCTGGAAATCAGCGAAGTGGATAACCCGCTTGCAGCGATTCAAATGGGGCTCATATACGTGAATCCGGAAGGACCAAACGGGAATCCTGATCCACTTGCAGCGGCCAAAGATATTCGCGACACCTTTGCACGTATGGCCATGAATGATGAAGAAACCGTTGCATTGATTGCCGGAGGGCATACCTTTGGCAAATGTCATGGTGCCGGTGATGCGGCACATGTTGGCCCTGAACCCGAAGCTGCTGGCATTGAAGAGCAGGGGCTGGGCTGGAAAAGCAAGTTTGGAAAGGGAAAAGGAGGTGATACCATCTCCAGCGGACTGGAGGTTACATGGACGCAAACTCCGGCTAAATGGAGTTATTATTTTTTCGAAAACCTATTTAAATACGATTGGGAACTGACTAAAAGTCCTGCAGGTGCCCATCAATGGGTTGCAAAAAATGCAGGGGATGTAATTCCTGATGCACATGACGCTTCAAAAAAGCATCCACCAACAATGCTTACAACGGATCTTTCTTTACGTTTCGATCCGGCCTATGAAAAAATATCAAGACGATTTTATGAGCACCCGCTTGAATTTGCCGATGCCTTCGCACGTGCATGGTTTAAGTTAACTCACCGCGATATGGGGCCGAGGGCACGCTACTTGGGTGTTGAAGTACCTTCGGAAGAACTCATCTGGCAGGATCCGATTCCTGCTGTAAACCATCCATTGATTGACGAAAGAGATATTACAGCATTAAAAGCAAAAGTCTTGGGTTCAGGATTATCGGTTTCACAATTGGTGTCAACTGCCTGGGCATCGGCTTCAACTTTCAGGGGATCTGATAAACGTGGTGGAGCTAACGGAGCAAGGATCCGTCTGGCACCGCAGAAAGATTGGAAAGTAAATAATCCGCTTCAACTGAACAAGGTGTTGAAAAAGCTGGAAAGCATTCAAAAGGAATTCAACAATGCCCAGTCGGGGGGCAAAAAAGTTTCGATGGCCGATTTGATCGTTCTGGCCGGTTCTGCCGGCCTTGAAAAAGCGGCCAAAGACGGCGGACTTAACATAAAGGTTCCTTTCACCCCCGGGCGCATGGATGCTTCACAGGCACAGACCGATGTAGATTCTTTTAATGTATTAGAGCCTGTAGCCGATGGTTTCAGAAATTATCTAAAATCAAAATTTACCATTTCAACAGAAGATCTGTTGGTTGACAAAGCGCAGCTTCTCACACTTACAGCTCCTGAAATGACCGTACTTGTTGGAGGGATGCGTGTATTAAACACGAATGCAGACAGCTCAAAACATGGCGTTTTCACACAACAGCCCGAGGTTCTTACCAACGATTTCTTTGTTAACCTGCTTGATATGGGCACGATATGGATGCAGGACAAGGACTCCCAGGAAATTTTTGTGGGCCGTGACCGTGCAAGCGGAGCGAAAAAATGGACCGCAACAAGAGCAGACCTGGTCTTTGGTTCAAACTCAGAACTCAGGGCAATTGCCGAAGTATACGGAAGTTCGGATGCGCGTGAAAAATTTGTAGACGACTTTGTAGCCGCATGGAACAAAGTTATGAACCTCGACCGCTTTGATTTGAATTGATTTTATCAGAAATTTGTTGGGTAATCAATTGTACGAACCCCAAAGCATCCCGAAATTTCGGGACGAAGTTGGATGAATTAAAAAAGAAGTTGGATGACATCATAATCAACAGAAAGCTGAAGTTAAACTAACCATGCAAGCTTTTTTAATGGCCCTGAGATTTTGGAATAAATCCTCATATTAAAACATAAATAAAAATGAAAGAAAAAAGTATTGAATTATTAAACAAAGCCATTGGCGATGAATTGACTGCGGTTCATCAGTATATGTATTTCCATTTTCATTGCGACGACCAGGGATACGACCTGTTGGCAAACCTCTTTAAACGAACTGCTATTGAGGAAATGCTGCACATCGAACAACTTGCAGAACGCATCTTATTTTTAAAAGGTGAAGTAGAAATGACCGCTTCCGAAGCAGTGAAGAAAATTCATGAGGTTAAAACCATGCTTGAACTGGCAGTTAAAATGGAAAATTCCAGTGCCAACGACTATAATAAATGGGCAAACGAATGCTATCATGAAAACGCACTCGACTCCATTCTTTACTGTTTGACAAACCATGGTTCGCATTCCCCCTTTCATAGGTATTTTTAAACAAAAAAATTCGGCTTACCTTGTGTTATCGATGAGCCGATATTTTAATCCCGTTTATCGGTATTTTCACTACAAGC
>CAYNTB010000432.1:0-2684 GCA_964399905.1 uncultured Bacteroidales bacterium
ACTATCAAGATTTTTGTAGGCCCGAAAAAAATCAAATTTTTATGTTTGATCAGTAAAAGTGGGTTCATTTTTAATTCCATCTCGTTGATTTCCATAATTTCAGGATTTTTAATGTTGGAATAAATCCAGTTCGGATTCAGGTGATAACTCATCTTTTGTGGTTGTTGACGAAGATCCGAATCGACCAATACAAGGTTGTTTTTCCCAAACTGAAATTCGATGGCCGACGATCCGGCAACCTGATAAACAATAAGTTTTTGTTGGTTGAAATGCCTAAACTGCGAAATGCTGAAACTGCTAATAAGCAATAGCAATGTCAAGGTTCCCAAAAGCATCCAGGATTTTGATTTTTTTAAGAATGACTGTATGATGCCAACGATTAACAAATATAACAGTACTACTTCTGTTAGGCTGAGCATGAGTGATTGTAAGGTTGAGAAGGGCAAAGATTCGATAAAATTTACGTAAGTATTCATCCCATAAATGAGTTTACAGAAAACGAAATGTAGCCCATCTGAAAGATAATTAAGCTGATGAAATAATAAATACAGGAAGCCAATGTTGATAATGAATGTGGCCAAAGCGATGACCAATAAATTTGTAAATAGAAAATAAACCGGAAACTGATGGAAATAGAAAATGGCAATCGGAAAAGTACCGATTTGGGCTGCCAGGGAAACGATAAGTATGCTTAATATCTTATCAATTATTTGATTTGGATGCGTAAGGTGTTTTTTTAAAATTGGATAGATGGAGATGATCCCGATTACTGCCGCATAAGATAATTGAAATCCTACTTCTAAAATATTCATGGGGTTTATCAAAAGCAGCAGAAATGCAGAAGCTGCAATTGAATTGTAAATATTCCCTTTTTTGTTTAAAGAATTTCCGATAATAATAAAACTAAGCATGATTGAAGCCCTCAACACCGAAGGTGAAAAACCTGTAATCATGGCATAACACCAGATGATAAATATCAGGCAAAGCATTTTGATCAGTTCCTGGATGCGATTTCTTTTCAAAAAGCCCAGTAATGCGTTAAAAGCCAGATAAATAATGCCAACATGCAAACCCGAAACACAAAGAACATGCATCGCTCCTGCACCCGCATAATCCTGTCGTGTTTCGTCATCCAGAATTTCATCCTGTCCCAATAATATGGCTGCAGCAACGGCAAACTCCGCCTTTGTTATTTTTTTTGATTGTATCGCCTTCAGCAAAAATGATCTTAGTTTTAGTGCATAATATTTTAAAGGGTTGGCTTGTTTGCGGTCAATCAGTCTCCAAGAATCATGATGAATATATGCCTGAAAAAAAATCCCGTGATTTTCAAGGTATTTCTTATAATTAAATTCGTGCGGGTTTTTTGGTGGTGCGATCGCACTAAAACTGGCATGAATTTTCAACAAATCTCCGTAACTGATATTCGAAGCCAGGCTGTCCTTAGCGAAATAGGTAATCGTTTTGATTGGTTTTAGTCCTTTATTTTCTGAAGGAGATAAGGGGTACAGACGGCCAATGATCTTGTATGTTTTATTCGTCTCTGCCGGATTCTCGGTAATGAGTAAGAAATAATCCTGGTTTTGTGTCATTAAATCCAGTTCTTCACTGTTAATTCGATCTGGTACCATCAAAATTCCAAGAAGGATCAAGAATGCACCAATGAAAAATCCGTGTGTCAGGCGATACTTATAGGCCGATAATTTTCTAAAAATGAATAGGAGCATGCCAAAAGCGATCAGTAAAATATAGAGGATAAGGTGGCTGTTGACGTTTGTTTTAAGCCCAATGAATATTCCGGCCACATAAAAAATTGCAATTCTTACATATGGAAACTGGTGCCATCGGATCATAAAAGGAATCTTTTCCCTTTATTCCAAAAAAGATAAAATGTCCTTTAAAACCTAAAGTTTTTGGTAAATTAATTGGGCAGCTTTCCTTGAGGCCCCTTCCTGCCCCAACATTGTTTTTATTTCGGAAAAGTCTTTGATCATTTGTGTGCGGTATTCATGGTTGTGCAGTAATTTTGAAAGTTCTGACTTGAGATTATCTTGATTGAAGTCAGATTGGATCAATTCTTTCACAACCATTTTGTCGGCAATAAGGTTGACCAATGATATGAACCTGATTTTGATCAATTGCCGTGCGATATAAACAGAAATTGGATCACCTTTGTAGCAAACTACTTCAGGTACATTGAATAATGCAGTTTCCAGTGTTGCGGTTCCTGAAGAAACAATCGCTGCTTTAGCATGATCGAGCAAATCGTAAGTTTTCGAATGGATAATATTAACCCCACTGTTCCCCAAAATTGAATCGTAAAACCCATGGTCAATGCCGGGTGCACCGGCAACTACGAATTGATATTCGCTGAATTCAGGAATGACAGATAGCATTATTTTTAACATTCTTGAGATCTCCTGTTTTCGGCTACCTGGTAAAATTGCAACAATGGGCTTTGGTTCAAGTTTGTATTTTGCCAGAAAATCATCTTTCTTGCTGGCCGGTCGTTGATTTAAAACATCGAGCAGGGGGTGTCCTACATATTCAACCTCATAATCAAGAGATCGGTAAAATTCCTTTTCGAATGGCAGGATAACAAGCATCTGATCAACAAATCGCTTAATTTTTTTTACCCTTGATTTTTTCCAGGCCCAAACCTGTGGAGAAATATAATATACGGT
>CAYNTB010000433.1:0-2680 GCA_964399905.1 uncultured Bacteroidales bacterium
TGTGTTAAAGTGTTGATGTGTTTATGTGTTAAAGTGTTGATGTGTTTATGTGTTATTGTGTTAAAGTTTTTAAAATTTCGTAATTCGTAATTTTTCATTCGTAATTATTTCAGCAAATTTAATAAAGTGCCGAGAAATCTACCGAAAATAAAAATTCGATGGCTGTATTTTTCTGATCCGGGAAATAAATAAACCTGAATCCAAGGTCGATCGGAGCAACCAGGCTGAAAAAATGAAAATCCGAATTCAACTCAAAACCGGTGGAACGGTAGGTTGTGTTTACTTCTTTATGCCTGCCCACGGCCTGATCGTAAAACAGCGTTAATTTTAACCGCTTCAGGTAAAACAACGAACCCAGGTGCATATCCGGGTAACAAAGTGGCAGCCTGTAATTCAGGCTGGTGCGGAACAGTTCGGTGTCGTTTCGATTGATAAACCCCCGGGGGTAATTTACAATCTGTGGGAAAAAATAAATACCTTCCTGTCTTTTCTGATATCCGTTGTACAAACGTATTCCGTGATGTTTAAAAATACCGGGGAAATAAAATACGGAAGCAGCAGATAAAATCCAGCTTTTATTTTCCTGTTGAAAAGGGGTGTTCCCGAATTGAACATCCAGTAATTGCCCCCAGGCCGGATACAGATCACACATAGAGCTGCGCTGTTGATTATATAGATAGAGCCTGTAATTTAAAGTGTGTAAAGCATTTTGGTTCAGACTGAAATTGGAACCGGGCAGGGTGGACAGGAATGAATTTTTCAGTTTAATTGAAGGTTGAACCCCTCGGTAGTACCTGTTTTTCGATAAAGATACAGGTACGCGGATTTCGGTACTGAAATTGGTTTCTTTGTAAACAAAATCTTTGATATTTTTAAGCGAATCCTGATAATACTGTCTTCTTTTTCCATGGTCAAAAGTGAAATCAATAATCGGATAAAAACCTTGATACGAATACTTGAAGTAATATTTGCCCAAGGATTCGTTGAGGTCGTATTCATAGCCCATGCTTGCAAAAGCAGTGCTTAATTTATCCTGCGACATCAGTGAAAAGCCGGGCTTTATATCATAAGAGTTTACATTGATGGAAGCCGGTGCCCAGCTGTGAATATTGAGCAAACCGCTCGCTTTATAATACCTTTTTGTTTCAAATAACTGATGGTCGATCGTGTCGATTTTCAGAATTCTTCTTTCCTGGGCCGTGTAAGTTTCAACAAATTCAGGCAGGCTGAGTTTTACCTCATTTAAAAGTGTTTTGCCGGGTGGGTTCAATTCCTGGCTAACCAACTGATAACCATTAGCTGTGTAATTGGAATAATACAATATATTATTCTGCTCATCAACAAATACATCATCTGCCCCGTATTTAACCGAACTAATACGGAATATTTTTTTACGATCCAGGTTGAACGAATAAATATTATCGATGCCGGAATATGAAGCCGTGAAATATACATGGTCTGTGGTGATGCGCGGATGTGTAATCTCAGCAAAGCTTTCCTGAAACAAAGGTTCAAATTTGCCGGTATCCAAATCAAGAATCAGGATATGTTTCCCCCGTTCATTTAATCCGATCACTGCAATTTTCCGGTCGTCGTCAGACCAGGATGGATTGATTAAAAATTCTCCGTTTGGGCTGCCAAATCTTTGAATTTCTGATCCCTTATGGGCATCGATAATTACAATAAACGCTTCGTCGTTTATATTTACATCAACTGCAACTATTTGTTTCCCATCATGTGAAATTTCAGGTGAAAATAAACGGCTTTTGCGGGTCAGTTGTTTTTTTTCTTTTGTATGCAGGTTAAAGGTTTTGATCACTGAATAATTTCTGTTTTTCCATCTGGCATCAAATTCAACTTCCGACCAGCAAATGGTTCCCTTCGCCCAACTAATCGGATCGCTCAATTTGGGACCCGGGGTATAAATTATCTCTTCTGTTCCGTTTTGTTTAATCAGTACAATTCTTGTTACATCATCAATACTCGATTTGATAGCGATAATTCCCATGTCTGTTAAAACCGGGCTCCGGTAGTTTGTATAAAATTTATTTGTTTTAGTGAGTGCTTTAATGCTTGTCAAGTTCAGCGAAGCCACCTCATCTGACCATTTCGCTTTTAGTTCATCCAATACCGAATGATAAAAATTTTGTTTGCTCAAACCGGTATGGCTTTTGATGGCTTTTGAAAAAGGGGTCAATAAAAATGGCGATTGTCCTGTTTTTGTAAGGGAATGCTGCCACAAGACGGGTCCAATTTTTTCACGTCCGGAGGCAACCAATAAATAACCCAGTTCATAGGAGCCCGGAACATGGTCTTTAAAAGAACCCTGTACTGCTTTTTCATACGAAAATTTACCTTTTTCAAGCAATTGTGCTTTGATCGGCATTTCGAATGAAGGAAGTCGTCCGCGCCCTGAAAAACCCAGGGAGGTTTCCGTTACCACTGCATCACCTTCCAAAAACCACTGCGGAATAAAAACCCCGGTCATTAGAGCAAGGGCTTGTTCACCAAGGATAAACTTCAACACACTGGTAAGTCCGGTATTTAATTTTTCAATTTGTATCAGATGCCGGAATTCGTGTAATACCAATTGATCCAGCCATTTTTGCGAATAGATTTGTTGCGGTGTAGTTGTGTAGAGGTCAACACGTGTGGGTGCCCAGGCGGTGGTACCATTTGA
>CAYNTB010000434.1:0-2656 GCA_964399905.1 uncultured Bacteroidales bacterium
CGGAACCCATCGCAGAAGTTAATCTGCCAATTGAGGCTCATGGCCGGATTATGAGGTTGTTAAGTCATGATGTGCCGGTTGAACTTGAAGTTGATGTTCAAAATGAATTTAGCCAAAGCCCGCAAATAACCAATGTAATGGGTGAAATCCCTGGGGTTGACCCGAAATTAAAAGATGAAGTGGTTCTGATAGGTGCACACTGGGATTCGTGGCACGGCGGAACAGGAGCAGCTGATAATGCCTCCGGTTGTATTGTAATGATGGAAGCCATGCGTATTCTTAAGGAATTGAATGTTCAGCCCAGACGAACCATTCGGATTGCACTTTGGGGAGGAGAGGAGCAAGGATTACATGGCTCAAGAGGTTATGTTGAAAAATATTTAAGAGATCCGAAAACAAATAAACTAAAGCCCGGATTCGAAAAATTTGATGCTTATTTTAACATGGATAACGGAACCGGTAAATTCAGGGGAATTTATTTACAGGAAAATGAAATGGTCAGGCCAATATTCGATGAATGGATGAAACCATTCAATTCCCTGGGAATGGCTACTTCGGCCATTCGTAATACCAGTGGTACCGACCACCTTTCCTTTAATAGTCTTGGATTGCCTGCATTTCAATTTATCCAGGACGAAATTGAATATGGTCGGGGTTATCATACTGTTATGGATACTTACGAAAGACTTCTGATGAGTGATTTGAAACAAAATGCCATTATTGTTGCTTCATTTATTTACAATGCTGCAATGGCTGATCAAAAACTTCCACGTAAACCATACCAGGAACCAAGCCAGCAGGAAAGAAGATTTTAATCCGCCTTCGTCCCGAAATTTCGGGACTGCGGTGGACGAGAAGGTAGTGGTATAATTCCCGCTAGCTTGCTTTGGGTTTCGTACCATTGATTGAATATGGAATAAAAAAGCAAAGCTGCCCAATCAGGCAGCTTTGCTTTTTTTATTGAAAATTTATGGTTCGGTTTGAAGAATCTAATTTTTAACACATCTTATTGATAATCCTACATTTACCGGGCTCCCAATAGTGGTAATTGAAGTTCCTGAATTGACCAATATAATGCTCCATGCAGATTCTGCACTGCCGCTTGATGTTGCAAAGGAGCCTGTAGTTTTTAAGCCCTGGAAATGGGGATAACTGCTTGTTATATAAATTCCGCCCGGGCGTGCTAAAAATTCGTATAACTGATTTAAAATATAATTGGGCTGTTCCCAATGATCATTTCCTGGCTCCTTTAATCGGCCACCGGCCTCGTTTTCTCCTCCAAGGTGATCAATCAGAATTTGCCAGTCGGTCAGACTCGGAATATGCCATCCTTCCGGGCAAATCCCCCGAATGCCTTCCTGGGTTTTGTAATTCATTAATTCATCCCAGGTGTAAAGCCCGCCATAAATACTGCAAAGTGCTGTATCATTATTTTTCTATCTGGCCGTTATTTGAAGGAAATTCACCTGACTGGATCATTTGCCCGAGATTTAAGTTTTGGGCCATCCAAACCTGGTTACCGATGCTTATTGAATTTATAATCAATTCTGGGTTTTCAGTGTTTGTTTCTTCTTCAGGCAGACCATTGTTATCTTTATTTAAAATATCCAAATCACAACCTGAGGTGTTAAAAATCAGAAAAGTTAATATTAATATTTTTAAAAGATGCCTCATGTTTATTTTACAAATGTTATGATCAGGTTGAGAAATGGTTAAATATTCATTTAAACTTGTTTTTCGTTAAGTTGTTGCAAATCCCGTTAAAATATATAATATAAGGGCTATTGTTGCAGCAAGTAATGCGTATGGTAATTGTGTTTTAACATGGTCGATATGATCTGATGCAGAAGCCATTGAAGCCAGTATGGTGGTGTCGGAGATGGGTGAACAATGATCGCCCATAATGGCACCCGAAACAACTGCTCCAACCGTTAGTGGAATGTTCAGTTCCAATGCGGTTGCCATTTGGATGGAAATAGGTATTAAAATAGCAAAGGTACCCCAACTTGTGCCGGTTGCGAAAGCGATACCGCAGCCCAGTATGAAAACAATAGCAGGGCCGAAAGCCCCATGAATGCTATTTTCAACCAGACTTGCCAGGTATGCACCAGTGCCAAGATCTGCGATTGATTGACCAATGGCGAAGGCGAAAATTAATATGGATGCAACCGGGATCATTCCCCCAATTCCCTTATAGGTAATATTCATAAATTCAGAGATTGAAAATATTTTTTGTGATTTATAAAGTAGGAATGAAACTGTTAACGAAGCTAATACAGCCCAAAGCACCGAGGTGGCACCATCCCCGTCCATTATATTTCCTTTTCCTGTAATCATTAAATTAATGGGCATCAACACAATTAAAGTCAGAATCGGAATCAACATATTAAAAGTCTGAGGCTTTACACCGGTTTTTGGTGCAACATCTGTTGTGTCTTTTGAGGCTAAAGGAACAGCTCCTTCAGGAAGAAGCATTCCGGTATTAATTGCCCGTATCTCGGCTTTCTTCATTGGTCCCCAATCTCTGCCGGTTTTTATATAGTATAATACAAAAAGAATGGCCAGGATCGAATAAAACTGATAAGGTAAACTTCTGATAAGTATATCGGCGGCATTCCCCTGAATAATTCCGCTACTGATCTGAACACCGATCAGT
>CAYNTB010000435.1:0-2651 GCA_964399905.1 uncultured Bacteroidales bacterium
GTGAGGTCTTCAACCGCATCAATGGCTAATTTGGCCGAAACCCTGTTTTTTATACTTTGACGGACCTTAACAGTCTTCATTATTGGGTATTGTTAGATGAGGATTAGATCACCACTTTTAACCTCGCGCGAAGGTTTTACGATCTGACCGTCAATTTTTATTTTTCCTCCCCGGCAGGCATCAGATGCAATGCTTCTGGTTTTAAACAGCCTGACGGCCCACAACCATTTATCGATTCTGATCGTTTCCAAGTTATTTTTTTCTGAAGTAGATTTGAATTGGAACACCCTGAAAATTAAAGTTTTCCCTGATTTTGTTTTCAAGAAACCGCTTGTACGAATCTTTTACATCCATGGGCAAATTGCAGAAAAATGCAAAAGCGGGAAAATCTGTTGGTAATTGGGTGATGTATTTGATTTTGATGTATCTTCCCCTTGATGCTGCCGGTGGCGGAGTCGCTTCAATTACCGGAAGCAAAGTATTGTTCAGGTTTGAGGTGGTAATTTTTGTGGTTTTGTTTTTATAAACCTGGTGTGCGAGTTCGAGGGCTTTAAATATCCGTTGTTTTTTAACAACCGAAGTAAAAATGATCGGCACATCATTAAATGGGGCTATTTTGCTCCTGATTTTCTGCTCAAACTCCAGATGTGTGTTCGACTCCTTTTCAATTAAATCCCACTTATTTACAATAATAACAACGCCTTTTCGGTTTTTTTCAGCCAAATGAAAGATATTCAGATCCTGGCTTTCGATTCCTTCTTTTGCATCCAGCATCAGCAAACAAACATCACTTTGCTCAATGGCCTTTATCGACCGCATCACCGAGTAAAATTCAATGTTCTCATTCACTTTTGCTTTTTTTCGCAGCCCGGCAGTATCAACCAGCATAAAATCGAAACCAAACCTGTTGTATCTAGTATTGATGGTATCACGAGTGGTTCCGGCAATAGGTGTAACAATGTTCCTTTCGGTTCCGATCAGTTCATTAATCAAGGAGGATTTTCCAACATTCGGACGGCCAATTACCGCATATTTGGGGATGTCTGGTTCTTCCTCTTTGTTTTCATCTTGCGGAGGAAAAGACTTAACGACCTCATCCAACAAATCTCCTGTTCCGGTTCCGTTTATCGAAGAAATACAATACACTTCACCCAAACCTAATTTATAAAATTCAGGGGCCAATTGAGCCCGGTCGTGATTATCCACTTTATTGGCTGCCAAAAACACTTTCTTTTTGGCTTTTCGCAATAAATTTGCCACATCTTCATCCATGGATGAAACGCCGGCCATAATATCAACGACAAATAGAATCACATCCGATTCGGCAATGGCCAAATCAACCTGTTTACGGATTTCTTCTTCAAAAATATCATCCGAACCAATCACATAACCACCGGTATCAATAACCGAAAAATCGATCCCGTTCCAATTGGATTTTCCGTAATGACGATCGCGTGTAACGCCACTCGATTCTTCAACAATGGCTTGTCTGGATTCGGTTAAACGGTTAAACAAAGTTGATTTTCCAACATTTGGCCGTCCTACAATTGCAAGTAAATTACCCATAATTTTTTCTTTAGCAAAAGGCTGTTAGCCAATTGATGATAAATGATTTGGCAAAATTAATGAATTACTGGATATAGCCGAATCTTTTTAATTGAAGGTCCTGATCCCGCCAGTCTTTATTTACTTTTACGGTGAGTTCCAAAAATACTTTTTTACCTAAAAACGCTTCGATGTCTTTTCTCGCCGCTGTTCCTACTTTTTTAAGGGCCAGACCGCCATGGCCAATCATGATTGATTTTTGTGAATCACGTGCAACGAATATGAATGCTAAAATTTTTACCAGTTTTTCGGATTCTTTAAACGATTCGACCACAATTTCAACACTATAAGGGATTTCTTTCTTATAATTCAACAATATTTTTTCGCGGATGATTTCTGATACAAAAAAACGTTCTGATTTATCGGTTAATTCGTCCTTTGGGAAATATGGGGGGTTTTCGGGCAATTTTGCCAATAAAGTCTGAAAAACTTTTTCGATGTTGAATTTATTTAATGCCGAAATGGGAATGATTTCAGCCTGTGGTAATTTTAATTGCCAATCGTTCATTAACTGAAGAATGGTTTGCTGATCGCTTAAATCAATTTTATTGATGAGCAGCATAATTGGAACACCTGAATTTTTTATTTTTTCGAGTATTTCAGGATGATTAAATTGATCGTTAAGTTCAATCACCAATAGAAATATATCGGCATCCAGCAATGCAGCGTCGATAAATTTCATCATGTATTCGTGCAACTTATAATGTGGGTCAACAATACCGGGTGTATCTGAATAAACAATCTGAAAATCTTCGCCATTTACGATCCCCATTAAACGGTGCCTCGTTGTTTGTGCCTTGGAAGTGATAATGGCCAGTTTTTCACCCACCAGGGCATTTAATAAGGTTGACTTGCCGACATTTGGATTCCCGATAATGTTTACAAAGCCTGATTTATGTGGTTTTTTATTCAAATTAACTTTTTATTATTTGGATTACAAAGAAACAAAATATATCTTTGCAGTCCTATTTTAGCGAAGTACAAAACACTTAAAATATATTGCGGGGTGGAGCAGTGGTAGCTCGTTGGGCTCATAACCCAAAGGT
>CAYNTB010000436.1:0-2646 GCA_964399905.1 uncultured Bacteroidales bacterium
ACCCAATACTTTTCTGATTCCAATCTCTTTTGTTTTTTTAATAATTTTTAAGGATACCAGTGTGTATAGTCCCACCAGCGATAAAATGACCGAAACCACTGCAAGGAATAAAAATATGTTCACGATGTTTTTATTGATAGTCTTTGGCTCGGCAAGTCTTTCAGCTTGCAAATAACCTGGATATACTGCATTGGGGATCAGTTTTTCCCATGCCAGGCGCATATCTTCGTTAAGCGATTCCAGATTTTGGGGATCAGCCTGAACCACCAGGGTGCGCATTTGGTCTTTTACACCCAGCTTTAGCATGTTTGGTTGAACATCTTCCCAGAAACCGGAAGCATAAAAATCTTTAACAACTCCGATAACGACAAGTTCTGTGGTGTCGTTTTCTCGTAATCGTTGCCCAAGCGCCGATTCCCATCCAAATGTACTTACCAGTTTTTCGTTCACAATGATGGCCTTACCACGTTCAGATTCCCTGAAATCCTGATCAAAATACCTTCCTTCCTTTAACTCCAGACCCATTGCTTCGAAATACCCCTGCCCAATATCATATCCGTAAACCTCATGTTCTTCCTCGGCACCCCATTTTAGGGTTCGGCTGTAACTCGACCAACTCAGGTGTTCTTCTGACCAGCCGATTTTGTCTATTTTAGGATTCTGGATTATGCTGTTTCTGTACAACTCAAGCGTAGGATTGTCGTTAAATGGAACGGCAATTATTTTATCCTCAGAATACCCCAGCCACATTGTATTTTGAAACCTGGCATTTTGTGAAAAGATGACCGTTGAAATGATTCCGGTTACTGCCAATAAAAATTGAATGACCAATAAAGTTTTTGAAAGTAATCCGGCTCCGCTGTGTTTGATATCGCCTTTCAAAATATTGACCGCATTAAATTTACTCACATAAAAGGCAGGGTAAGAGCCTGCTGCCAGCCCTGTAACAAGCAACAATCCTAAAAGGAATAACCAAAGGCGGCCACCGTCAGCGTAATTTATTTGAATGGTATATTCCCACATTTTACTCCATTCGCCAATCATATAACCTCCAATCAGCAAGGATACCAGCAATGCAATAAAACACAAGAATATATTTTCGCCTAAAAATTGCAAGATGGTGTGTAATCGCAAGCCACCCATTACTTTTCTGAGGCCGATTTCTTTAAGCCTCCGGCTAGAGATGGCAAGTGCTGTGTTGGTAAAATTGAGGCAGGCCAACAAAAGAATAAGGATGGCCATGACTGTCGGGGCCATAAAAGCAGCCGGATGCAAGCCAGAATTCAACCAATGGTTCCAGGTATTTCTTGCAGCAAGCGGGACTTCTTTCAATGGCAATAGAAAAAAATTGTCAATTTTATAATCTTTTCTTGCCTCGTTCTGAACAGGGATATATTTTGCCAGCTGTGATTCGATTGCAGCCACAGAATTTTTATCCGGAATTAATAGAAAAGTGCCGGCAACCCACGACTTCCAGTCATTTTCGTTTATTTCAAGCATTTCAATATAATTGTCCATATGGGCAAGAATGTTAAACCTGAATGTTGCATTTTCTGGAATATCCGCTAAAACTGCGGTAACCATCAAGCTTCTTTCTTTTCCGTTTTGCAAAAATATGCGTATCATTTTCCCAATGGGATCTTCGTCGCCAAAACAAATCTTGGCAAATTCATCGGTGATAATTGCACTGCGTTCGTCTGTGATTGAATTCGGATCACCTCTTAAAACAGGGTAATCAAAAACCCTGAAAACGTTATCATCGGCAAAACCAATGGTTTGGTTAAATATTTTTTCTCCATACCTTACAGCCATTCCTGACCTGTGTACCCTTACTATTTCAGTAGCACCGGCCAGGGAATTTTCGATGGCCGGTTGCAGTGATATCGGGTTCATTCCATAAGCTTGAACACGTCCGTTGATGTTTCTGGAGAAACCTACTTTATAAATTTCATTTCGATGTGTCAGAACGCTGTCATAATCAATTTGCCAACGGTAATTATAATAGGCAACGATACAACTTGCCAGGGCGATTCCCAGGCCTATAACATTAACAATTACAAAGAATTTATTCTTAAGAAAATTCCGAATGGTTATCTGGAAGAAGTGCTTTATCATAATGATTGCTTTGATGAAAAGATAAGTACGAATGACGCCTTTATTCTTATTTTTAAGATAGACGCAATGCAGCAGTGAAAGTTACAAATTTCAAAAAACACATTTAAAAAAAGAGAGCACTTTTTTAAAAAGCACTCTCTTCCTTTAATTCAAATTAATCAATTAAGAATAATCATTTGTTTATGGTTTTCAATAGATCCTCAATGGCAGCTTCCAATTGCTGATCTCGGCCCTTATCAACAAGTCCTGGCATATTTTTTACAACAATATCAGGCACCGTTTGGTTGTTTTCATTCCATTTTCCATTGATGTCCTTTGAGCTTACCGGAATCGAACCCCATCTGACGGTACCGTTCTGAAGCATCTCCCAACCGGCCCAGCTACAGGTTCCCGGAACAGGCATTCCCACCAATTTACCAATCCCTAACTGTTGATATCCGCAGGCAAAACAACTGCCATCGCTATAATTTGATTCATTTACCATAGCCAGTGTTGGTTTTGTCCATCTGAAGTTTGGTTCGTAGCCCAAAG
>CAYNTB010000437.1:0-2640 GCA_964399905.1 uncultured Bacteroidales bacterium
TTTCACGATGTGGGGGCACGGATGTTATTCCACATAAATGTATTTACTGAACAAAAAAAGCATCGGCGGTTCGGAACACAGATCCGACATTGTTCAGGCTCCTGACATCATCCAGAACAACAATCAACGAAATTTTGTCATGTTGCTTAAATTCTTCAATGCTGAGGCGATTTAATTCGCTGTTTAAAAGTTTTCGCATGTAAAAAATTAAATTTTTGTAAAATTACACCTAAAAATTAAAGCTCAAAACCAAAGGATATAAAAATCAATTTATAATTTTAACTTTGTTTGGCTTAAGAAATCGATGTTTTGGGAAATAAAAGAGAAATAGCGGAAACTCCTTTGATGAAACAGTACAATGCGATTAAGGCGAAATATCCGGATGCATTGCTCTTGTTCAGGGTGGGAGATTTTTATGAAACCTTTGGCGAAGATGCCATTAAAGCCTCTTCAATCCTGGGTATTGTATTGACCCGAAGGGCAAATGGTGCTGCGGCTTATATTGAACTGGCAGGCTTTCCGCATCATTCCATTGATACCTATTTGCCGAAACTGGTACGTGCAGGCCACAGGGTTGCCATATGCGACCAACTGGAAGACCCGAAACTGACCAAAACAATTGTTAAAAGAGGGGTTACCGAATTGGTCACTCCAGGTGTTTCGTATAATGATAAAATTCTGGATCGGAATGAAAATAATTTCCTTGCCAGTTTGCACCTGGAAGAAAAAAATTCAGGAATCTCATTTCTTGATATTTCGACCGGTGAATTTTTTCTGGCACAGGGCTCGTATGATTATATCGATAAATTATTGCAGAGTTTCCGCCCCAGCGAAATTATCATTCAGCGGAACAAGCGGGAGAAATTCAGTCAACTATATGGAGAGAAGTTTTATGTAAACACTTTTGATGATTGGGTTTTCAGTTTCGATTTTTCGTATGAGTTACTGACGGGACATTTTAAAACCAAATCATTAAAAGGATTTGGGATCGAAGAACAAAAAAATGGAATCATTGCCGCAGGAGCGGCCTTGCATTACCTGGCCGAAACCCACCACGATAAAGTGGCCCATATCAGCAAAGTTTCCCGCATTGAAGAAGATAAATATGTTTGGCTCGATAAATTTACCATCCGGAACCTGGAGCTGTTTTATTCTGCATATGAAGGTGCCGCCACCCTGATTGAAGTCATGGATCAAACGCTGACTCCCATGGGTTCGCGAATGTTAAAAAGATGGCTGGCATTGCCATTGAAAGATAAAAAGCCGATTGAAGACCGGTACGAGGTGGTAGAATTTTTATTGGGAAAGAAAGAATTTACTGATAAACTGGGATCAGAATTAAAAGTGATCAACGATCTGGAACGTTTGATTTCGAAAGTAGCCGTGGCCAAAATTAATCCGCGTGAATTGATCCAGCTAAAAAATGCCCTTAATTCGGTTGAAAGTGTTAAAAAGCTGTGCGAATCAGAACCAAAAAGTCCGTTGATCATTTTTGCCGATCAATTAAATCCATGCAAGCTTATTGTCGAACGGATCACGAAGGAATTAAAGCCCGAACCTCCTGCATTGCTGAATAAAGGCGAGGTGATAGCTTCCGGGGTGTCGGAAGAACTTGACCAGCTCAGAAACCTGGCATTTTCGGGCAAAGATTATTTGGCAAAAATACAGAAACGCGAATTGGAGCGTACGGGCATTTCATCTTTAAAAATAGGGTATAATAATGTTTTCGGATATTATCTTGAAGTAACAAATGCCCACAAAGATAAAGTTCCCGAAGAATGGAACCGTAAACAAACCCTCACCAATTCGGAGCGGTATATAACCGAAGAACTTAAAGAATACGAAGAGAAAATTTTAGGGGCCGAGGGTAAAATTGCCGAACTGGAACAACAACTCTACAATGAACTTGTTCTTGCCCTTACGGCCTATATCGAACCCATTCAATTAAATGCAAATATCATTGCACGGATCGATTGTTTGCTTTCATTTGCACAATTGGCAGAGGCCAATAATTATGTTCGCCCGGAAATTAATGAATCTTATGTGTTGGATATTAAAGAAGGTCGACATCCGGTCATTGAAAAACAACTGCCCATCGGCGAAGAGTATGTGGCCAATGATGTTTATCTGGATAACGAAAAGCAACAGATCATTATGCTTACCGGACCAAATATGTCGGGTAAATCGGCCTTGCTGCGCCAAACGGCACTGATTGTTCTGATGGCGCAAATGGGAAGTTTTGTTCCGGCAAAAGCAGCCAAACTTGGTTTGATTGATAAGCTTTTTACACGGGTTGGTGCATCCGATAATATTTCGTCGGGCGAATCAACTTTTATGGTTGAAATGAATGAAACTGCCAGTATCCTGAATAATATTTCGAACCGGAGTTTGATTTTGCTGGATGAGATTGGCAGGGGCACCAGCACCTACGACGGTATTTCTATTGCATGGGCCATTGCCGAATTTATTCACGAACATCCGCTGTTTAAGGCCAAAGTGTTGTTTGCCACGCATTACCATGAGTTGAATGAAATGAGCGGAAGTTTTAAGCGGATCAAAAACTTCCATATTTCGATTAAAGAAATCGGGAACCAGGTGATCTTTATCAGAAAAATGAAGGAAGGAGGCAGTGAGCACAGT
>CAYNTB010000438.1:0-2639 GCA_964399905.1 uncultured Bacteroidales bacterium
TTATTTTTAGCTTCACTCATTTGATTCAATTATAATATTTGACTCATGATTTCTTCCAGTTGAAGGTACAATGTTTCCATATTCCCATTGTTTTGCAACACATAATCAGCAAGTTCGATGCACCGGCTCAGGTTTTGCTTATTGGGATCATCTGATGCAAATTCCCGTTTTTCGTTCTCGGTAAAAGTATCAAAAGAAATATGGTCGGTTTCGGATTTGCGGAGCCTGATCCGCTCGTACCTTACTTTCTGATCAGCATCAACCGCCAACAAATAGAAATTACCCTGTTTTCGTAAGGATAAAATTTCTCCTTTGGTGCGTATGCTTTCGATCACGCAATTGTTTCCTTTTTTCAGGGCTTTTTTGTAAAGCTCATCTACAACAAAAGAAGACCCATGCAAGGCGCGGAGCTGATTGGCAACCTTGGTCATGCTGTCGCGGTTCACTTCCAGCTTCTGCCTGTTGATTTCTTCAATTAAAAATTCCCTGACCGAAAAATGGATAAAGCCTTTTTTTTGTTCGAGATATGCTACAATGGTGCCTTTTCCGGCTCCCAGGGTTCCGGTTATTCCGATAATGATCATGGGGTAAATTTAAGGAAAAGAAATTTGAAGTCGAGAAATCAATTAAAATTATTCTAAATTTCCGTTTTTTTAAGATGATGTTGTTATACATCAAAGTCTGGTTATTTGTAGTTTATTTGTGGTTATTAAGTTATTATGATTTGAACAATGAAACAATGGAGCACCGGTTTTTGGGAACATTAACACTTTGACACATAAACACAATATAAAATTACTGATAAACCATCATCGAAATATAATCCACCACCTCATTTGATGGATGAACCTCGCCTGAATGCCCGCGTTTTAACAGGCTGATTTTCGGATTTGAACTTACAAGTTTTGAATATTCGATCAAACTCATGATGGGGCCAAAACCACAAACAGAAATATTTTTTGAAGTAACTTGTTTTTCAATCCCGGCAGCATTCAAATCGTAAATTTCATGGAGCACAAAATCATCCATTTGATGTCCGCGTTCGGGACTTAAAAAATGAGAAAAATCGGAAGAAGCAATGATAAAAGTGTTTTTGCCGCAGGCCGAAATTGCTTTGTTAAGCGATGAAGCGATACGTTTTGCATTGGATAAATTCTGGACCGAAAGGGTGATTGGTACAATTTGAAAACCATCACCCAGCACATATTGGAGAAACGGTATCATGACTTCTGCGGAATGTTCGTGGCGATGGGCCGCTTCGGATCGTTCGAATTTTAATGCATCGATCAGTTCCTGGTCGAGTTTAACAATACCCTGAGGTGTTTCCCAGGCATCATTCTCATCAATGGCAATTTCGGGTCCATAACCGGTATGATTCGGGTTAATGATGATGATGCTGTCAATTTTTTTTGGAAGTTTCTTCAAAATCTCAAATACGTGAATGGCCTGGTAACCGGAATAAACAAAGCCCGCATGTGGTACAATGGCCCCGATTAATTTTTCGCTCGAGAGTTGATAATTGATCTGTTTCTGTTCGGATAACAGAATAGATTCGTATAGTTTAACAATGTCTTTTTTATGAGCAGGGTAAAACCTGCCCGAATGTGCCGGTTTCCTGATTTTCATAAGGTCGTGTAATTAAGGATTTGATGTCCGCAACGGATGCAATTTCCATTTTTATCAAGATTTTCAATCATCGTTTGATAAGCTAAACGTGAAATAAGCAGGCTGTTACAATTTGGGCAATGTGTGTTTTGAACTTTATGGTTTCGGGTGTTGCCTATATAAACGTAATTTAATTTTTTGGAGGCGATTTCGTAAAGCTTTTCCAGTTTTGATTCGGGGGTTGGCAGGTTCTTTATTTTAAACATGGGGAAATAACGTGAGATGTGAAGCACGGTATCCGCTCCGCAATGATCCGAAATCCAGTTCACCATTTCCGAGAATTTTTCCTCTTCATCATTTAAACCTGTAATAACCAGGTTGGTAAGCTCAAGATGTTTGCCTGAAGCCTTAATTTGTTTGATAGATTGCAAAACCGGAGCTAAAGAAGCAGCGGTCAGATTTTTATAAAATGCTTCGGTAAACCCTTTCAAATCAATGCTGAAGGCATCAATATACGCGATCAGCCGGGCCAATGGTTCAGCATTAATAAAAGCATTGCTGACCAGTACATTTTTAAGGCCATGCTGTTTGGCCAGTTTTGCGGTTTCAAGCACAAATTCATACCAGATAATGGGCTCGTTGTAGGTATAGGCAAGCCCGATATTTGGTTTATGTTGCAGGGCCATTTGAACTATTTCTTCGGAAGTATAGCTTTTCAAAAAAGCAAAGTCATTTACCGATGTTTGTGAAATTTCGTAATTCTGACAAAATTTACATTTTAAATTACAGCCAACACTACCGATGCTTAAAATGGGTTGGCCGGGATAAAAATGATAAAGTGGTTTCTTTTCGATGGGATCAACGGAAATGGCACTCAGTTTCTCATAATTTTCGGAGAACAAATCGCCACCCAAATTTTTCCGAACCTGGCATATTCCTGATTTCCCATCATCAATCAAACAATGATGGGGGCACAGGAGGCATTTTACTTTTTTCTGCCCGGTTTTTTCGAAAAAAACAGCTTTTTTCATTTT
>CAYNTB010000439.1:0-2638 GCA_964399905.1 uncultured Bacteroidales bacterium
GGCATGGAGTTGAGCCTGCATCAGCATACGATTTACCTCTATTTTATCATGATTGTTCTGGTCATCTTCACCATCTTTGTGGTGAGCAGGCTGAGAAACTCCGTCATAGCGTTCAAGCTTATCCAATGCAACAATATTGATGATGGCCGAACGGTGTATTCTTACAAATTGCCTGGGATCCAAATGATTTTCAAAATATTTCATGGTTTTTTCCTTCAAATACTTGTGTCCATCAGAATAGATTCGCACATAATCATCATCAGCCTCAATATGGCTAATGGCTTCAACCGGAATAACCTTGATCTGGTTCCCCGTTCTGATGGCAACCCTGAAGAGATATTCTGAAGAATCATCAAGAGAATCCAGCATTTTTTTTCGATCGGGCTCATGACCGCTTCCCTTTTCCAATTCCTTTTCTGAAATTTTTTGCACTGCCAGGGCAAATCGTTCTTTGGAGTATGGCTTAAGGAGATAATCGATGGCATTTTTTTCAAATGCCCTGATGGCATACTGATCGAATGCTGTTGAAAAAACAATATAGGGATCTTTGTCAATTAGCTCAAGTAGTTCAAAGCCATTCAGTTTTGGCATTTGTATATCCAAAAAAACCACATCCGGATTTAGCTCATTAATCAATTGCACCCCTTCAAAACCATTGGCGGCTTCTCCAATAATTTCAAAATTATCAAAACCAGATAAATATTCACGAACCAGCGACCTGGCCGGAAATTCATCATCAATTATCAAACATTTAAACTTTTTCATTTTCTTGCTGATATGGAATGTAAAGTTCAACCATAAACTCATCCCCTGTTTTTGTAGTTTTAAGTAATTGATCGTGCTTATAGATAAGCTTTAAGCGATCCCTTATATTTTTCAGCCCAATTCCTGCGCCTTTTCTTTGAACGACATCGGATTCAAAATTATTTTTAATCAGGATCAATAAATAATTATCCTTTATTTCGCATTCTGTTTTGATCAATACAGTACCTGTACTTTCGTAAACCCCATGTTTCACAGCATTTTCGTACAATGGCTGCAATAACATAACGGGGATCAAAACATGATTGCATTTGTTGCTGAATACAAATTCGAATTTTAACTTATCTCCAAAACGTATTTTTTCTATTTCCAGGTATCTGATCACGTTCCCTACTTCTTTCTCCAGACTTGTAAATTGCGTATCTTCCTTTGTAACGGTGTATCTTAAAAAATCAGAAAGCTTAACAATCATGTCCCGGGCTTTTTCTCCATTACTTACCGTGAGGGAGCTGATTGAATTTAAACTATTGAACAGAAAATGTGGGTTAATCTGTGATTTCAATAAATTGAGTTCACCCTCAACAATGGCCTCCTTTAGTTTTAATTCCGTACGGTATCTTTCCTGTAAATCGCGATAATATACAATCAGGTAATAGATAAGTACGATGATGAAGTATAAAAATCCTGCACTTATCAATCGCCAAGGCATTGATTCGGCAAGAAATTCATAATAAGTTTGATCCGGGATCAGCGCCTTTGCAATGATCGATCCCAGGTTGATCCATATCAGGATCATAATGGTAAGCGCTGTAATATGATTAAAAATAACATTAAAAAGATTTGCTTTATCAGGTTTTGAGAAACCCACCGCAAACCAGAGAACCAAACCGAAAAAAGCAAGAAGCAGATTGAACACCAATGAATCAATGACGGCATTTATATAATTCATTTGATATACCGTTGATAATACTGCAAAATGGATTCCCATGACGAGAATCCATATTAGCATGTATAATCCAAACGATTTTAAAGATTTAAATACCGGATGATCAAGTATCATATTACTTAAAAGCTTTTAATTTCGCCTCCGCCAAAGACACATGAACCTTTTATAATCAGCACTTTTGAATCATCTTCGGGTTTAATGACTTTAAACCTTTTATCGCTAAATCCACCAAAAATTGAGGTCACTTCGATGCGAACATTCCAGTCGGCAGGAACCAAAACTGCCATGCCGCCAAAAATGCAACTCACGTTCAATATATTTTTACCGGGTGCCAGTTTCGATTGGGTAAAATCCAATTCTGAACCTCCAAAAATATTATTGATTTCGCCACCTTTAAAACTCTCTTCAATGATTATTCTTTTGGATCCCCCAAATATATTTGTTTCAAAAAGATATCCTTCTTCCAGTTTACTTTCCATGTGGCGATGTTGCCAATGCGGGCTTTTACGACCGAAAAAAATCAGTGAAACACCCACTCCTATTAATAATACCGGCCAGAATAATTTAACAAAATTGAATAAGAATACAAAAATATCATGTAGGAGAAAAAAAGCACCAACACTGATCAGTATAATCCCAAGGGTTTTACTTTCGTGGCTCACAATATTAATCAACCCGATGGCAATCAGCAACATTTGCCAGGAAAAGAAAATGTGCCTCAGACTATAAGGCAGATAACCAAAATTGGATGCCATTAATAAGAATCCGACAATCACAACGATGATACCAAAAACAACTTTTTTCATACGCTTGTTTTCTGAATAATTTTCAATATATTTTTCCATTGTAATGAATTTTTAAAGTTAATAAAATTTGATAAGGCAAAGATATTGGCAGAAAATAATGGCGGAAACAATAAATCGGTGAACC
>CAYNTB010000440.1:0-2637 GCA_964399905.1 uncultured Bacteroidales bacterium
GCACTTCGTGATGCAGGCTGTACCGTAAAAGGAATGGTAGCTATTTTCACCTACGATCTGGATATTGCCAAAAAGAATTTTGAAGATGCCAAATGCCCGTTGATTACACTTGCCAATTACGATACCTTAATCCAGAAAGCCGTAGAAAGCAATTATATTTCAGACAACGACATTCATTCGTTGATAAAATGGCGCGAAAATCCCAAAAAATGGGGGGCTAAATAAATTATTATGCAAATAAAAAATGATCCGATTATTATAAAAAATTCAGCCGATCGCATCTATGAATTCCTGAATGATTTTAATAATTTCCAAAATTTAATGCCCGAACAAATTACAGATTGGAAATCAGACACCGATAGCTGTTCATTTGAAATCAATAACCTGGCAACCATCGAGCTCCGCATTACAAACAGGCAGGAAAATACTTTGATTGTTATGGACGCTGAAGGAAAAAGTCCCTTTCCATTTCAATTAAGTTCGAATTTAGAATCGCTTGGAATGAATGAAACTCTTTTTAGTTTTGAAATTGATGCACAGGTGAACCCCATGCTTAGCGTGATGGTGAAAAAACCGCTCGAAAATTTGGTTGAAATTATGGGTCAGAAACTAAAATCATACCTGGAAAATTAGATTTCAGGAACCCAAAACAAACACGACCTCTTTTAAATCGCACTCCATTCTTTTTTGATCCTTACCTTCCAGCAACAACTTGCCATAATTTGTTACACCTATTATTTTAGCCATCATTTCTTGATCAAAAACACGATACTTTTTAAATATATCAAACTGATACAATGAATTTAAATATTGTTCGTCAATACGTTCATAATTTCCATTTTTAAGTATTTCGTACCATTTATCAAGGGCCTCACAAAGACATGCCAGGCTCTTTTTCAAATCGTACTGAATGCCACTCAACTGGAATAAGGAAACTGGGTTGGGGGCATCGCTCCTGAATGTGTTTTGATTTATATTCACACCAATACCAACAATTGTTTGCTCGAGCGAATGGCCCTGAATTACATTGTTAATTAAAATCCCGGCCACTTTTTTTTGTTCAATGTAGATGTCATTCGGCCACTTGATTTTTACGACCAATTCTGGCAACATTATTCTGATAAAATCCACCACTCCGAGCGAAATAATTTTATTCAGCATAAATTGCTTTTCGGGCAATAAAAAAGCAGGATACAATATTACACTGATGGTCAGGTTCTTGCCAGCTTCACTTTCCCAATGGTTTCCAGGCTGCCCTTTACCGGCTTCCTGAAAAGAAGCCACGACAACCGATCCTTCCTCTAATCCTCCTTTAGCAAGCAGTTCGGTGGCAGTTTTATTGGTTGATTCAACAATACCGTAAGATATAATTTTATTTCCGATCATTTATCAGGCTTTATTGGGGGCTTCTATTGAATAAATTAACAAATCTAAGTAATTCAAAAAGAATTAAGGGCACAAAATGTAAATTGTATAATAATGCTCAAAATTAACTATTTTTGTCACCGATTCATTCATGTAAATATGCCCAGGAAATCTGAAAAAAATATTCGAAACAAAACAGTTAAAGCCGTTGTTGATGGTATCTTATCCAAAAAAGGCAAACAAATTATTGTAATGGACCTGCAAAACATTAAAAATGCCGTGGCCTCTTTTTTTATTATCTGCCATGGTACTTCCCGCCCACAGCTTTCAGCAATTGCCGATGCAATTGAAGAGCAGGTAAGGGAAAAAACAGGTTTCAAGGCCTGGAACAAAGAAGGTTTTGAAAATGCGGAATGGATTTTGATAGACTATGCTGATGTTGTTGTTCATATTTTTCAGGAAACAAGCAGAAAGCATTATAAACTGGAAGAATTATGGGCAGATGCTGAAATTCAGCATATTGAAAGCGACGATTAATTATTTAGAAATTTAGATAAAATAAGTTTAAGACATAATGGCAGAAAAAAAACCACAAGAGCCCCAACCTACCAATCCCAAAATTAAAAAGCCAAAATTTAATTTTTATTGGATTTACGGAATCTTAGCAGTTATTTTTATTTTACTTCAGGTAATGAGCTGGGACAGTGGTTCCGAAAAAATTAACTGGGGCGATCTCAAAACCATGCTCAACGATGGGGATGTTGATAGAATTGTTTTAGTAAATCGTGAACAGGCAGAGATTTATATCAAAAAAGAACAATTAACAAAACCTAAATATGAAAAGGTAAGGAGCGGAAATTTTGGATCTTCCGGTCCGCAATATTATTATAATATTACTTCACCCGATAAATTTGAAGAAAAAGTAAGTGAAGCCCAAATCGATAGTTCTGATCCCATATACATCGAAAATGAAACCCGTAAAAACTGGGGGGGTGAAATTCTGGGTTGGATACTTCCCATTTTAATATTGGTCGGTGCCTGGTTTTTTATCATGCGGATGATGAGTAAAAATTCAGGTGGAGCCGGTGGTCAGATATTTAACATCGGAAAATCCAAGGCCCAATTATTTGATAAAAGCACGAGTGTGAATCTCAATTTTAATGATGTAGCCGGATTAGAAGAGGCCAAAGTTGAGGTGATGGAAATTGTTGACTTCCTGAAAACACCAACCAAATACACACAATTGGGTGGAAAAATCCCAAAAGGAGCCTT
>CAYNTB010000441.1:0-2632 GCA_964399905.1 uncultured Bacteroidales bacterium
AGTGAGCTATCCTTGATCTGCTAGGCCAGTTCTTCGCGTCTGTCGATGTCGTCCATTTCTCCTTTGCCTTCGGTGATGCGGGTTAATATTTCCAGCATTCGTTTGGTACCAATGCGACAGAATGTGCATTTTCCACAACTTTCTTTTTGGGTAAAATCGAGGAAAAATTTAGCCACATCAATCATACAGGTGGTTTCGTCCATTACGACCATCCCTCCGGATCCCATAATGGCTCCGGTTGCATTTACCGAATCATAATCAACAATGGTATCGGCCAGGTATTCGGGGATACATCCACCGGAAGGGCCACCCATTTGAACCGCTTTAAACTTTTTATCTCCCTGAATTCCACCTCCCAGCTTAAAAATTACATCGCGTATGCTCATTCCCATCGGAACTTCAACCAAGCCGGAGCGTTTTATTTTACCTGCCAGTGCAAAAACCTTGGTTCCTTTGCTTTTTTCTGTTCCATATTTTGCATAAGCAGCTGCTTCGTTCAGAACGATCCAGGGTATATTGGCGAAAGTTTCAACATTGTTGATGTTGGTTGGTTTTTTCCACAATCCTGAAGCAGCAGGAAATGGAGGCCTTTTTCGCGGCATTCCACGTTCACCTTCGATGGAGGCAATCAGTGCGGTTTCTTCACCGCAAACAAAGGCACCGGCTCCTTCTTTAATATAAATATCCAGGTTAAAACCTTCAATTCCGAGTATGTTTTTACCGAGATATCCTTTTTCGCGTGCCTGTGCCAAAGCGATGTTAAGTCTCTTGATTGCCAGCGGATATTCAGCACGGCAGTAGATCACCCCACCTGTAGCCTCAATGGCGTAGGCACCGATGATCATTCCTTCAAGCACGGCATGTGGATCGCCTTCCAAAACAGATCGGTCCATAAATGCTCCGGGATCCCCTTCATCGGCATTGCAGATGATATATTTTTCGTCGGATTTATTATTGTTGGCAAATTTCCATTTCAGTCCGGTTGGGAATCCGCCTCCACCTCGGCCACGGATACCGGAATCCAAAACCGTTTTAATAACTTCTTCTCTTGAAATTCCGTTTTTGGCTATTTTTTTGATGGCTTCATATCCTGATCTGCTTTCGTATTCGTCTATATTTTCCGGATCAATATAGCCACAGTTCCTTAAAGCGATTTTAACCTGCGATTCGGTAAAGGTTTTATCTTCGGTTTCAAATAAGTCGGATTTAACGATATATTCTTTTACCGGGTTATTCTGTTCAATATGTTTATCCAGAATTTCGATGGCCCTTTCTTCATCAATTTCGCCATATAGATACGAACCTGAATCGTCAATCACTTCGACCAGGGGTTCGCGATAACACATCCCGACACAGCTTGTTTTTTTAAGTTCAAAATCAAGATGCTCAACTTCCTGAAGTTTCTTAATTTTTTCATAAACTTTACCGGCTCCGGCTGCAATTCCGCAACTACCGAGTCCGACAATAACTTTTGTATTTCCCATGCTTATTAATTTGTATGGTTTATTAAGGTTACGAAGTTTGCGTATCCTTGATTTTTATGTTTTTAATGATCTTTACGGCCTTGCTCCCGTCCAGTTTGCCATAGGTTTCGTCTCCGATCATCATAACCGGAGCCAGGGAACAGCAACCCAGACAGGCAACAGATTCGAGGGTAAACAATCCGTCTTCCGTTGTTTCTCCATCACTGATTTTTAGGGTTTCCTTGAGCATATCCGACACGGCATTGGCATTTTGCACATGACAGGCTGTACCATGACACACTTTAATAATATATTTTCCGACGGGGTTCAGCCGGAATTGGGCATAAAATGTAGCCACACCATACATTTCGGACAAATTAAGTCCGGTTTCCGAAGAAATTTTTTCAAAGGCTTTTCTGGGAATAAAACCAAAAGTTTCCTGGGTGCCCTGCAATAAAGGGATAAGGTTTCCTTTTTTACCATTATACTTTTTAATCAGGGGATCCAAAATGCTCAGGTCAATATTATCCTCAACAGCAACGCTTTTTTCGGCACGAATTCGAGTTATACGCATTTTAAATTAGGTTAGAAATTTGAATCGTAAAAATATGAAATGTTAATAGATTAACATTTGCGTGAAACACCTAAAAATTCCAATTTATAAGTGATCTAAATAGAATTGATATCCAGGAAATATGATGTTTTTTATTATTTCTTTGGGGAGGGAATTTGGGAAAAACTCATCAGGAAATGGATCGGGTAAGCGATATTATTTTAGGTTTCAATTAACTGAACTTTGATGTCGAACAAGCTATTCAACAGCGATTGGTTCGACTCGCAGTTCTTACTTGTTCTGAATTTATTTACTGTTTTGGATGTGGTCCCGATAGCGAAGCGTATCGGGATCGTTCGACTTACATTTTTTAAAAGTTTCACATTTAAAAAATGAGTCTCACTAAAAAAAGAGCCCCGAATAAATCCGGGGCCCCCACCTAATTAACCTAATTAAAAAAACCGTTGGTAAAAGGACCAACAACCTATGAAAAAATGATCAGCCAACTAAAGCTTTTAAATAATTCTTTTCAACTTCATCCCAATTCACCACATTCCAGAATGCCGCCACATAATCCGAACGTTTATTTTGATATTTGAGATAATATGCACGTTCC
>CAYNTB010000442.1:0-2384 GCA_964399905.1 uncultured Bacteroidales bacterium
GCTCTGGCTGATTATCTTTTTGTTGATGTTTGTAGGCGGGAGCGCAGGATCGACCGGTGGTGGAATGAAAATTATCCGCCAACTTTTATTGCTGAAAAACAGCCGTCAGGAATTAAAAAGACTCGTGCACCCACAAGCAGTGATCCCTGTAAAATTCAATGGTAAAGCAGTTTCGGGCGATATTATATTTAAAATAATGGCCTTCTTTTTAATTTACATACTGATTTTTGCTTTTGGAACGCTCATTATGTCGGCATTTGGTCTTGATTTCGAGTCTGCAGCAGGTTCAGTCGCGGCATCGCTTGGAAATATAGGACCGGGTATTGGCTCAGTGGGCCCTGTCGAAAATTATGCCCACATTCCTTTGGTTGGCAAATGGGTCCTGTCTTTTTTAATGCTTTTGGGAAGATTGGAATTATTTACGGTCCTGATTATTTTTGCCCCTTCATTGTGGAAAAAATAAATCCGATCCCTCTTGTTCAAAAAAATATTCTAAATTTGATCTTTTCAGATTTTATGTTATAAACGATATTATTTTGGTTGATAGTAATTTAGGTTCAGCAAACGAATGGTTGGTAATAGTCAACCCAAATTCGGGCAAAAGAAAAGGTGAAAAAGACTGGAACAAAATAAAAATACTTCTTGAAAAAGCTGGTTTTGCTTTCAGGGAAGTATTTACAAAAAATCAGGGTCACGCAATTCAATTAACACAAAGCCATATTGAAAATGGCTGTAGAAACATTATGGTTGTTGGAGGTGATGGCACTTTAAACGAGGTGGTTAATGGCATCTTTTTGCAGAACAAAGTTAAGACAACCGAAGTAAAAATTGGAATGATCCCGATTGGTACCGGAAACGATTGGGGAAGAATGTATCATATTCCGCCTGATTACGAAAAAGCAATTTCGATCATCAAAAAAAATAAAACCTTTATACAGGATGCAGGTCGGGTTAAATATTCGCATCACGAAGAGGTTAAACTACGGTATTTTGCGAATATGGCCGGGATGGGTTACGATGCCCTGGTTGCAAAAAAAACCAACTTAATGAAGGAAAAAGGCGGAGGCGGCCCATTTGCCTACCTGATTAACTTATTTCTGGGCCTCATACAATATCAACATACCGAAATAGAATTGGAAATTGATGACCGTAAAATCTTTGAAGGAAAAATTTTTAGTATGAGTATCGGTATTTGTAAGTTTAACGGAGGTGGAATGATGCAGCTTCCGTATGCAATACCAGATAACGGAATGTTTGATATAACCCTCATTCGAAAGGCTTCCAAATTCAAGGTCATTTCAAACATTAAAAATTTATACGACGGATCTTTTACCAAAATTCCGGAAGTTCAAACTTTCACCGGCAAACACATCAGCATTAAATCGGGTTTATCCAATCCGCTTTTTCTTGAAACCGACGGAGAATCGTTGGGACACTCACCTTTTGATTTCGAAATTATTCCGGCAAGTATTCAATTAATAAAGGGGAACTGACTATTGGGCTAATTTCTGGACTTCATCATCTTTCCAGTCTCCGAATTCTTTTATTAATAAAATGAGTTGTGAAACGGCATCTTTTTCATCAACGCCTTGCTTCATAAGCGTACGCGATTTATAAAGATTTACTTTTCCATTTCCGGCACCAATATATCCGTAGTCGGCATCAGCCATTTCTCCGGGGCCGTTAACAACACAACCCATTACGGCAATTTTTAAACCGCATAAATGATTGGTAGCCAGTTTAACTTCTTCAAATGCTTTTTGAATATCAAATTTCGTTCGCCCACAGGATGGGCAGGCAATAAATTCCGTACTGCTGATTCGGGCACCACAAGCCTGTAAAATCCGATAACTTATGTTCACTGTTTCATTCGAATGAAATTCGTTTTCAATCCATATGCCATCAATCAATCCATCGGTTAATAAAGATCCAAAATCAGAAGATGCATTGATAATAAACTGATCATAATCTTTATTATTATAGGATGTTCGCACAACAACCGGGTTTTGAATATTGAGCCCCATTAATTCCGAAATAAATTTTCTGGCATCATGAACAGAGTTCCCAAAATTCAAATTGAGGAGCAAAACATCATTTGGATTTAATTGATGCCGGATTTGTGTAAATATTTTTTGATCTGAAGGAAAAGAAATCACTGCAAATCTATATTGATCAGCAGATTCAGTCTGATGATCCCAATTTCCGGACTGAATGATTTTGTGCCTGGTTGTTTTTCCGATGATTTGTTGCTCATCTTTTACAAGTCTTGCAGCAATCATTTCATCACCCTCATCAATGGATAAAGCCCAAATTCCTTTTTTACGAGGATTGCTAAATTCATTAAGATCAGTCTTTTTGACAACGCCTTGTTTAGTTGCCAGTAG
>CAYNTB010000442.1:2394-2612 GCA_964399905.1 uncultured Bacteroidales bacterium
CTGTCCGATTATTCCCGTTCCTTCACTTTTTCTGCGATTGTATTCAAATGGGTTGATGCCCGAATTTTGATCAAATGATATGTTTTGAGAATTGCGTTTCAAAATTTGGGTAATTGATTTGGCAAAAACAATTTCGTTTTCGGGATTTTCGGTGAGCGAAACACGAATGGTGTCTCCGATTCCTTCCTGCAACAAAGTACCTATTCCGGCTGTCGATT
>CAYNTB010000443.1:0-2610 GCA_964399905.1 uncultured Bacteroidales bacterium
CCAAAAAACCATAGATTAAGCATTAAAGAGAATTCAAATCCGCTTGTAATGAGTTCAGTAATGTTCTTGATTTCCCATTTTAATCTGTCATTATATCGCACCCAATCGATGATGTTTTTGCCCTCGCGCCTGAAAATTGCCATTTCTGTAGCCAGTTGGTCATTAATAAATTTAAATCCGGCTTCGTAAGCGATGGCTTCCTCTGGTTTTAGATCAGGGTTTCCAATATTGGTTGGGCCCACATAATACAAGTCGGTAAATGTGGGCAATCGGAATGATTTGTTAACAGAAGCAAAAAACCGAAACTTGTCAGAAAACAAATAACTCATGTCGACTCCTGGAATCCAGTGCCAGTTGAATGCAGAATTGAAATTAATGAGCAGCCCCGCTGAGATATTCCATTTTGAGGCGTAATAACTGTGCTCTGCAAAAAATGATAAATTATCCCGGGTATCCTTTTTCAGGTAGTAGGCATTATTTTCGCCTCTAACAAGCACGGGGGATTTTATTGGACTGCCCAAAACATTGCTTAAAATTTGCTCATTTCTGAATGAAATTCCAAAGGCGGTTTTGCCAAAGTTTGAAATCCAATTCAGGTTTTCTTCGAGCCCATAAACCTGTGTTTGGTGGTAATTGTGCCCCTGATACCATTGGGCCGGATCAGTACGGAACAATTCAAAACGGTCGTTATGCTGTTTCCAGTAAACAGAGAAGTTAGACTTTACAGTTTCGCCCTTTTTCCAGTTTGCAGAAACAAAACGGGTTTGTGTTTGTTCATATTGATTTGGGTAAGCCGGGGTGTAAAAGCTGTTTGCACCGAAGGACTTATCCTGGTAAGCTGCCTGAAAGCTGATTTTTTGATCCCTTAACTTCAGAAGTGAATGATAAAAAAGATTTAAAGTTTGATAATCTGTATTTTCGATATAACCCCCTGAACCTTTCTTTGAAAAGCTTATACTGTTTGAAAAATTTTTAGCATCAGCGTTTAATGATAAAGTTGTGCCATATAATTGATGTTCTCCGGTGTTTAACGACAGTCCGATTTCATTTGTATTTTTGGGGACGGTGATAATATTGATGGCTCCGCTGAATGCATTTGGGCCGAATGTTCGGGAGGCAGGGCCTTCCAGTATTTCAATCCTTTCGATGCTTTCCAGATCGACCGGCAAATCGGCATTGTGATGACCCGTTTGAGGGTCGTTGAACGGGATGCCGTTCAGAAGAATCATGGTTTGGTCAAATGATCCGCCGCGAATGCTAATGTCTGCCTGCACGCCATTAAAGCCCCGTTGTCTGACATCAACATTCATGGCATATTCCAATAAGTCTGCCAGCGATTGTACAGGAGACGCTTTTATTTCGGCCCTGGTCAGAACCGTAACAACACGGGAAACTTCAGAATAAACATCAGGGGTTCGTTTTGCAGTCACTTCAATTTCGGAGATCCACAGCGTATCTGATTGCGCAAATATTGTGAAGCCTGCCAGGACCATTATAGTTGTCAGTATCAAATTTTTCATCAAAATTTAATTAAGTAGAAATAGTAAAAATGAGTGCCTGCCTGTTTATTTAGTATGCTCTTTAATCCAATTTCTTGCGTTTACAAAAGCTTCAATCCATGGAGTAATTTCATCCTCTTTTCTGTTATCCGGATATTCGGGCCAGTGCCAGGGCATAAATGCCCGCTCCAGGTGGGGCATCATTACCAGATGACGTCCGTCTTTTGAGCAAATGCCTGCAGTTGAAAAATCTGATCCGTTCGGATTTGAAGGATAAGATGCGTAAGTGTACTTTGAAGTGATATGATAGTTTTCCTCAGCATAAGGAAATTTAAATTTTCCTTCACCATGTGCAACATGAATTCCCAAGCGGCTTCCGGCTAGAGTTTTAAGCATTACAGAATTGTTTTCAAGAATGTCGACATTGATAAAACCGGCTTCAAATTTCCCGGAATCATTCAACAACATTTTGGCTTTTTGATCATGTTCGGGATATACCAGGTTCAGTTCCATCATCAACTGGCATCCGTTGCATACCCCCAGGCTTAATGTGTCTTTGCGGGCATAGAACCGGTCGAGTGCAGTTTTTGCTTTTTCGTTATAAAGGAATGCGCCAGCCCAACCCTTGGCCGAACCCAAAACATCAGAATTTGAAAATCCGCCAACAAAAACAATTAAATTAATATCCTCAAGGCTTTCTCGTCCTGAGATTAAATCGGTCATGTGAACATCTTTCACATCCAAACCGGCAAGGTACATTGCGTAAGCCATTTCACGATCGCCGTTTACACCCTTCTCGCGAATGATTGCTGCTTTTATTCCACTCGGTTTTCTTCTTTTTAAATCGATATTATATTGACTGGCTTTACCGCTGAAATGCCTGGGAAAGATAAAGTTGAGTTCGTTCTTTTTATAATTATTATATCGTTCGAGAGCCAGTTTTTCGCCGCTCTGTTTCCGGTCTAACAAATACGAGGTCTTAAACCACAAATCTCTTAAATGATTAATATTTAATGAGGTGTGATAATCAAGATGTTTGATGTTTAAGACCCGGTCATTTGTAATGGTGCCAATTTTAAGAAAATCAATATTGTTCTTCTTCAAAATTTGA
>CAYNTB010000444.1:0-2603 GCA_964399905.1 uncultured Bacteroidales bacterium
CCTCCCTGGTTGGGTAATCGGGCCAAATATCTTCAATACTTTCGTAAATTTCTCCCTCGTCTTCTATTTCCCTTAAATTTTCAATAACTTCCATTGGGGCACCCGATCTTATCCCAAAATCGATTAACTCTTCCTTTGTAGCCGGCCATGGTGCATCTTCTAATTTTGAGGCCAATTCTAAAGTCCAATACATATTAAAGAAATTTAAGTTTTACTTTTTTGCAAAAATAATTTTTTTTAATACACTTTAAATAAAAAACTGATAAATTTTTACATTTTATATAATTTAAATAAAATGTGGGTTGATTTCCCTATAACTTTCTATCAGAATCCTTTAATTAAAATGAAAGCTGGAAGATCTAGACTCTGGCATTCCATTTAATTTCCTCTCCGCCAAAATCATAGATGCATTTACGTGCAAGCACAAACAAATAATCGGATAGCCGGTTCAAATATTTAATATTTATTTGCTTAACTTCTGTTTGGTCGGCTAATTTTATAACAAGTCTCTCTGCTCTGCGGCAAACAGTTCGAGCCACCTGGCAATAAGATGAAATCAGATTTCCACCCGGCAGAATAAACGACTGAAGTACGGGTAAATCTTCATTCATTGCATCAATTTCTTTTTCCAGGAAAAGAATATCAGTTTCCTCAACCGATGGAAGTTTTCTTTCCGGAACATTTTCAGGATCAGTGGCCAAATCAGACTCGATCGTAAATAACCGATCCTGAATTTCCAATATTACTTTTTTCAACTGAGGGCTTATCCCGGAATCGTGTATCAGTCCGATAAAAGAATTTAATTCATCAACTGTACCATAGGCTTCGATACGTTCATGATATTTGGGAACGCGGCTGCCACCGATCAGGGATGTTTCGCCCTTATCACCGGTTTTTGTATATATTTTCCACGCATTCCCCATAATTCATCCTTATTTCCCTTGCTATCTTTTATAATCAGCCATTGTCATCACATTTTTATTCACTTCATCTGAAGCAATTTCACCATCGATTAATCGAATGATCCGATGGGCATGTAATGCAATATCTTCTTCGTGGGTTACCACAATGATTGTATTTCCGGCTTTGTGTATCTCTTCCAGCAATCCCATAATTTCGATGGAAGTTTTAGAATCGAGGTTACCGGTAGGTTCGTCTGCCAAGATAATCGACGGATCGTTTACCAATGCCCTGGCTACTGCAACACGTTGACGCTGACCCCCTGATAATTCATTTGGTTTATGAGTAATACGATCCGATAAATGAACATTGTTCAATACTTTTTCTGCTTTTTCCTGTCGCACTGATTTACTATATCCAGCATAAATAAGCGGTAGCATAACATTCTCAAGTGCAGTTGATCTGGGCAGCAAATTAAAAGTCTGAAAAATGAATCCGATTTCCTTGTTCCTGACTTCGGCTAATTCATTATCGTTCATTTTGCTAACATCTTCCCCGTTCAGCACATAACTTCCCGAAGTAGGTGTATCAAGACAGCCCAGGAGGTTCATTAATGTTGATTTTCCTGAACCGGAAGGACCCATCAAGGCCACAAATTCATTCTTTTTGATTGACAGATTAATTAATCTTAGGGCTTTGACAGTTTCTGTTCCAACATGAAAATGTCTGGTGATCCCCGATAAATTGATGATTTCTTTATTCATTATTCTGATATTATATTACAAAAGTAGCAAAAGAATTTTAAAGCTTGTATTTAATTTGCTGTTTGCTCAATTCCTTTCTAAATAAAACGATTCCCATATTGAAAAAGTCGATACTTACAACTGTTTCATTATGTTTTTGTATCAACGTCCATGCATGCTGCATCGCTTTGGACCGATAGATTTCATTAAAAACAAACAGGCTTTCGTTATGTTTAAATCTCAGGCATTTCTCATATATTTTTAAGATTGATTCCGTATCATCACTGCCATTAAAAAACAAAAAATCAATCTTGGGAATTTCCTGAAGCACTCCGTCTAAAATATGATTATAATTTCCGATTTGCAGTTCAATGTTTTTAAATTGATGCTCATTAAATTTGTCCTGGGCAACTGAAGCCAGACCAGAACAACCCTCAAATGTAAATATTTTACATCCTGAAAATGCGGTTGCCATTAAACATGAAGCCAGGCCCAATGAGGTGCCAAACTCCAAAATAATTTCTGGTTCATTTATGACAAGCAATCGGGCCAATACTTGCGCTTTTTTTAAAGAAATATCTGAATGTTTGGCCACAGAACGGATTTGCCGGTAAGTTGATTTTATACCAGAAGTGCCACTTCCACTTTTAAACTTAACTACTTCTATGGTCGAATGATCCGAAAGCAGATTTTCACTCAACTGTGTATAAAGCTCGTCAACTTCTTTGTTGACCTTCCCTTTTCTGATTTTATGAATAAATTCGAACAAAAAAGGAGAATGTAATTTATACCTGGATATGGCCGTTAAATGATGGATGATAAAATTAAGACTATAATATATTTTTTTTTGCATTCGGTTACTTCCATTTAACGGAACAAAAGTATAATATCATTCTGCTGCTTTTGACAATTATTTGTTAAATATTTTTAAAAGCAAAAAAAAAACGTGCATTAATTTGC
>CAYNTB010000445.1:0-2602 GCA_964399905.1 uncultured Bacteroidales bacterium
GTGGCATAAATTTCATTTGGAAATGCGGCAAGTTTCTGAATGAGCTTATTATCAATGGGCCCGCCACCGATAATAATCTTTTTTATTTTTCTGAGTTTTTCAGCCTCTTTGGCTTCCTTCAGGATGGTAACAACCTGATAAGGCACCAGGGCGGTAAAATCAATGTTTTTTTCAATGTGTTGAATTGGATTTCCGGAGGGTTCGGCGGTGAGAAGTTTTAGACCGGAAACCATTGCCCTTACGATCATCATTTTCCCCGCTATAAATTCGGGCGACAGGGCGAGTAATGCGGTTTCTCCTTCTTCAAATTTTAAGGCTTTTTCGGTCGCTTTTGCACTGTTGATCATAAATTGTTTAGGAATGCGAATTTGTTTCGGCGCTCCGGTAGACCCTGATGTTTTTACCAATACTTCATCTTTATCACTGAGCCATTCAATAATGAAATTATAGCATGCAATTTCCCAGGGTTTTAAGTCATTGGATTTTAGTTTGCTGATGCAAAACCTGTGTAATTCATCGCCCTCAAACAAAACATCATCAATATTTAATTGATTATATTTCAGGTGTTTCATAGGCCTTTTGTATTTAAATCCCACTGAAGTTGTTGATCATGATAAAGTTGCGCATTTTTAATGATCAATGGAGATGATATATTATTGCTAAAAACCTTACCGGTACCCAGGCCTTGAGGCATATCATTTTTTAATTGATAAGTCCATTGCGCAATCGCATTCAAGCCAATATTCGATTCGAGGGCTGAGGTTACCCACCATCCGATCTGATGATCGTTGGCCATTTTTATCCATTCTTCACTTTTTTTAATTCCGCCCAACAAAGCAGGCTTTAAAATAATGTATTGGGGTTTGATGCGTTTCAATAAATTTAATTTTGTTTCAAAATCCTGAAGGCCTATTAATTCTTCATCAAGAGCGATGGGAATGGGTGAATCCTTGCAAAGTTTTGCCATCTCTTCAGTTTGTCCTGCTTTGATGGGTTGTTCGATTGAATGAATTTCATATTTTGAAAGTTCATTCAGTTTTTTCAGGGCTTCATTTGGATGAAAGGCTCCATTTGCATCAAGTCTTAATTCAATGGTTGCGGGCCCATAATTTTCGCGGATTTCATGCAGAATTTCGATTTCATCATCAAAGTTTATTGCACCAATCTTAAGTTTGATGCAATTAAAACCCTCCTCAATTTTCTCCCTGATTTGTGAGCGCATAAACTCTTTTGTTCCCATCCATATCAGCCCGTTGATCGGGATTCCTGCATTGCCGTTTGAGAATTCATTTGCGTATAAGATTCTTTTACCTCCCGTTTTCAAATCCAGTTGTGCCGTTTCGATGGCAAATTGTATGGCCGGCCATTGAGATAATTCTTCCGGATTTTCAAGGTAAAAATTAATGTTCTCGGCGAGCTGGCCAATAAAATCATCCAATTCAGTTTTATCATCGGGGCTCAGGCCCGGGATAATATTGCATTCACCAATTCCGGAAATGCCGGGATTTTTAACCTCAAACAATTTTATGAACCAGGATGGCTTTTGATGAAGTATCCCCCTTGATGTACCACCGGCTTGCTTAAAATTTAAAATATACTTTGTTACATTTGCTTTAAGCATTGTTAGAGAATTAAACCCATACCAAAGGTAATTGAAAACAATAAAGTATGAATTGCCTGTTTTTTTAAAAAAGGATCCAAATCGCCCGGATTGGAAATTTGATAAATCTTAATTAAGTCAAATATAAATAAGGGGATGATTAGCAAAAACAAAAGTTGATAGTAAGTTGAAAAATCTTTGCTGATGAACAAGAGTGCCGACAATATTGCCATAATAACAATAATGAAGTGATAAATTTTCCCCTTCTGATACCCAAGTTTAACAACAATGGTCTTCTTGCCTGATTTTTTATCATTTTCAATATCACGCAAATTGTTAAGATTTAACACTGCCATACTGAACAGACCAATTGTAAATGCCGGCAAAATATTTGCAATTCTGAAAGTTTGTGTATTTAGATAATAGGTGCCAAGAACCCCTATGAAACCAAAAAATATCAACACAAAAAAATCGCCATAACCTTTATATCCATAAGGATTTTTACCCATGGTATACTTAACGGCTGCTCCGATGGCGAACATGCCAAAGAGGAAAAAAGTGAGGAAATTCAGGAACGACATTCCGAGTGTTCCGAAATAAATCAATAATAATCCACTTACCAGCGAGAGCGCAATGAAATAGTAAATTGCTTTAATCATTTGTTTTTCGCTAATATCTCCACTTTGGACGGAGCGTTCAGGGCCAATTCTTTGGTCGTTATCGGCCCCGGTTTTAAAGTCCCCGTAATCATTTGCGAGGTTCGATAAAATTTGCAGACAAATGGTTGTAATGATTGCCAGACAGCTTACGATGATATTGAATTTATCATCTTTGGCACTCAGAAATCCCCCAACGATAATACTCGAAAGTGCCAGGGGCAGGGTTCGCATCCTGAATGCTTTAATCCAATTTTTAAAAGTTGCCATGAAAAAAATATATTAGGGGTATTTGGGGTATTTATGAAAATCAGGATCCCTTTTCTCGAGGAAAGCATGTTTGCCT
>CAYNTB010000446.1:0-2599 GCA_964399905.1 uncultured Bacteroidales bacterium
ATGAAAAAACTATTACTCTCACTCCTGGCAGTAATGATTTCATTCACAGCCTTGACAACGTCAAGCTCGAACAAAACGAGATTGCTACAAAACAATTTACCTCAAAACATCAAAAAGATGCCATTGATCATTTTGCAAAAGCTTCGGATGAATTGTACACCGCCTTGCAATCAAAAACTTTACACCGAAATTTTCAGGGCTATTGCACACGCGAAACCACCGGACAGGTTTACGCCCTGGGTATCAGCGGAATCAGTCAATTGGAAAATGCATACCTGCAAAGCACAAAAGACATTACGACCTACAAAAAGAGTATCGAAACGGGAAATTTCGCAATCGAAAAGGCCTATTTCTTATCAAATGATGAAAAAGTGACACGAGAAATCATTAATGAACTAATGTGCAATCTTTATTTATCTTTTGACAAAATTTCTGACCGATTTAAAATGCCGGCAAATCAAATACCAAACTTTAATGCAGAACTCAGAAATCAACTTCATGAATTTAAAAATGAAGGTTTGATCGAATTTGATGGCAGAGAAGTTTCTATCACAGAAACCGGTAAATTTTTTATCCGAAATATTGCCGCAGCTTTCGATCCAAAAATGCAAAACACAGACAAAAACTTTTCAAAAGCACTATAATATGAATATAACAGACAGAAATATTGCAATCATAGGTGGAGGAATAACAGGACTGACAGCCGCTTATTATTTAAAAAAAGCCGGGCTTAGATTTAAGGTATTCGAAAAAAGCGACCATCTTGGAGGTGTGATCCGGACTGTAAACGATGGAGACTTTTTGTATGAAACAGGACCTAACAGCGGAGTATTGGGAAATGCGGAGATGGCGGAACTTTTCGAAGAAATCAAAAAGGATTGTAAAATAGAATTAGCTGACCATTCTTCGGCCCGGCGACTGATCTGGAAAAAAAACAAATGGCATGCATTGCCTTCCGGGCCGGTTTCAGCTGTAACTACGCCCCTATTCAGCCTGTATGATAAATTCAGGATATTGGGCGAACCATTTAGAAAGCGGGGAACAAACCCCCATGAATCATTGGCCGGACTGGTTCGTCGCCGGATGGGTAAAAGTTTTTTAAACTATGCCATCGATCCTTTTATCCTGGGAATTTATGCAGGTGACCCTGAATATATTGTACCTAAATATGCGCTGCCAAAACTGTACAATCTGGAACAAAAATATGGCAGTTTTATAGGGGGTACCATAAAAAAGAGAAAAGAACCAAAATCAGACAGGGATCAAAAGGCGACCCGCGAAATATTTTCTGCCGAAGGTGGACTGGAGCAAATTACACGCGCACTGGTTAAAAATATCGGTGAAGAAAATATCATTAAAAATTGCACCCAACTATCTGTTGAATATTCCGATCCCGGGTACAACCTCCATTATAATTCAAATATTTTGAATGGTTTTACGGATGTTATCTCAACAATTAATGCACATGGACTCAGCAGCCTCCTGCCATTTATTGACGAAAGAATCCTGGAACCAGTGTCGCAACTGAAATACGCAAAAGTTACCGAACTAACCATCGGATTTAAAAAATGGAAAGGCATTAAACTGAATGCTTTTGGCGGGCTGGTTCCATTCAGAGAGAACAGAGATATACTCGGTGTTTTGTTTATGTCGACCTTGTTTAAGAACAGGGCTCCAAAAGATGGTGCATTATTGACTATTTTTGTTGGTGGTACCCGAAAGGAAAAACTGGCTGAACTGGATCATGAAGAATTACGAAAATTGATGGCAAACGAATTTAAATCAATGATGGGTGTTGATCAATTCAATCCTGATCTTTTTATTAGCACGCATTATGAATACGCTATTGCACAATACGGTGCCGATTCGAAAGAACGTTTGCAATCCATCGATGATATTGAAAATAAACACCCAGGTTTATTTCTGGCAGGAAGCATCAGAAACGGTGTGGGAATTGCAGATCGTGTAAAGCAGGCCCGGGATATTGTTGAACTGATTACCAAAAATCAGTAAATTCGAATTTATGAAGCAAAAAAGAAAATTGCTCAATTTATTAAAACCGGCTGCCCCAAAATACATTCTCATGCTCGTATCAGGCATGATGTGGCTTGGGGTGGGTGTTTTTCTAAACACCTTTGCTTACCAATGGATCAAAGCTGATTTTGATTTGTTCTGCCTGATTTGTATCGGGCTGGGTATGTTGCTCTCATTTTTTACACAAAAATTTATGTTCAACAAGGTGGCCAAAAAAAACCTCGACCGAATAAAAGCCATGATCCCGAAGCCTTGCATTTTCTCATTTATGTCGTGGCAAAGTTATTTTTTGGTAATGATCATGATCAGCCTGGGTATTAGCCTGAGGCTTTCGCCCATTCCAAAAAATTACCTGTCAGTTATTTATATCGGGATCGGCCTGGGATTGATGATCTCAAGTTTTCAGTATTTTACTGCAACCTATAAGGAAATAAGAAATATACAGTAAGCGATTGCCTATTAGTATTATGAATTATGAATTATGAATTACGAATTACGAATTACGAATCACAAAACCCGAAACCAGAAACATTAGAAAGAAAAACATACACATTCAATATAAAGA
>CAYNTB010000447.1:0-219 GCA_964399905.1 uncultured Bacteroidales bacterium
TTATTTTAAACCAAGAATCGACTACGCAATGCTGCAAGAGCATTCAGAAGGTTTTTCCTTTTGTTTTTCGAATATCCGGCCACCGAAGAATTGTTCAAGCTTAGAAAATGTACATGGATATGACAAATAATATGAGTTTACCGGCCTATTTGCAGAAATGAAAGTAAGTAAATCAATTTAAAAATAATGAAGATTTCTTTAATAGCCGGTGCCCGACCC
>CAYNTB010000447.1:229-2599 GCA_964399905.1 uncultured Bacteroidales bacterium
AAAAAGGTATCCATTCCAGGTCAATCCAAATTTATTAACATCTTTATTCACGATTAGGGATGAAGTTTTGAAAAAGTAAAATGCACAAATGAAATTAACATTAATTGCCGGTGCCCGACCCAATTTTATAAAAATTGCGCCCATCATTCATGCAATTGAAAGGCATAATGCCAATGGCTCCTTCAGCTTCCATCGGTCGCCAAAGGCCAGTCAACGACAAGGATCTCAGGATAATAATACTATTAATTTCCGGCTGGTGCACACAGGACAGCATTACGACCAGAAAATGAGTGATACCTTTTTTAAGGAATTAAACATACCGGAACCGGATACAAATTTAGCTTGTGGAAGGGGAACACAGGCTGAACAAACAGCAGCCATTATGATTGCCTTTGAGAAGGAACTGATCGCCAATCCCGCAGATCTGGTGATGGTTGTTGGTGATGTAAACAGTACCATGGCATGCAGCATCGTGGCGAAAAAATTAAATACAAAAGTAGCACATGTTGAAGCAGGGATTCGCTCCTTCGATTTAAGCATGCCGGAAGAGATCAACCGCATGGTCACCGACTCCCTGGCAGATTATTTTTTTACGACGACTGAATGGGCCTGTGAAAATTTACGAAAATCAGGGATCCCTGATGAAAAGATATTCTTTGTGGGCAATGTAATGATAGACACCCTGCTATCGAACCGGGCTCGTTTTAAAAAACCTGCTATCTGGGACAAGCTTGAACTAAAGAAAGAAAACTACCTTGTCCTGACCATGCACAGGCCGGCCAATGTTGATGAAGATACAAAGTTCAAAGCTTTTCTGCAAGCCATAATCGAGGCTTCTAATGGACTCACTGTGATCTTCCCGGTTCACCCCCGCACCGCAAAAATAATTCAGTCCCTCAGTCTCAAAGTCTCAAAGTCTCTCCATCTCATTGAACCCCTTGGCTATCTTGAATTTAATTATTTAGTGCAGCATGCCAGAGCGGTCATCACCGACTCCGGGGGTATAACCGAAGAAACTACCGTAATGGGCATCCCATGCCTCACATTGCGCGACAATACCGAGCGTCCGGAAACAATAAGCATTGGAACCAACGAATTGGTTGGGACTGATCCTGCCGCTATCAAACCTGCAATGAAAAAATTATTCGAAGGCAAGTGGAAAAAAGGGCGTATTCCGGAATTATGGGATGGCAAAGCAGCAGATAGAATAGTGGAAGAATTAATTGGAATATATGGAAACTAAGAAAAGAATACTTTTAGTTTCAAATGGTTTTTACCCCGAAATTTCGCCTCGTAGTTTCAGGGCAACGGAACTGGCTGAAGAATTTGTGCGACAAGGCTTTGATGTGACTGTATATACAAAATACAGAGCGTTCGACTACAGTGATTATATCTCTGAAAATAAGATCAAACTTCACATGTGGAGCAAAGCGCGCTTATCCTGTGGCCCTGAATTTAACGGAAAAGCAGGCAGGCTTATATCAAGGGTATTCAGAAGACTTCTTCTTATGCTTTTCGAGTATCCGGCCATCGAAGAAATGTTCAAGGTTAAAAAGGCATTGAAAAATGAAAATGGCTACGATTTATTAATTTCCTTTGCGGTTCCATACCCTGTTCATTGGGGAGTTGCATGGGCCAGGTCGAAGAAACACCAGATTGCCAGGAAATGGGTAGCTGATTGCGGCGATCCGTATATGGGTTGCAAAACAGATAGCTTTAAAAAACTATTTTATTTTAAATATATCGAAAAATGGTGGGGCCGGAAAGCAGACTATATAAGCATTCCTGTTGAATTAGCACGGCCCGCTTACTATGCTGAATTCTCTTCAAAAATTCTTGTCATTCCACAAGGTTTAAAACTCAAGCCTATAGCTGTAAAGGAAAAGTATTTAAAAAATGAGGTGCCAACATTTGCTTATACGGGTATGTTTATTCATGGGATCCGCGATCCAAGAGAATTCCTTGATTATCTCCTTACACTGAAGCGTCCATTTAAATTTATCATTTACACAAACGACAGGAGTATATTACAGCCCTATATTGATCGCTTAAATGGTAAGTTGATCATTCATAATTATATTCCCCGGGATGATCTTCTGATTGAGCTTAGCCAGATGGATTTCCTGGTTAATTTTGATAACAATACCGGGGTGCAAACACCGAGCAAACTCATTGATTACGGAATAGCAGGCCGTCCGATCCTGAATATAACTACCAGGCTTGATAAGGAAATGTTAAATGAGTTCCTCAATAATAACTATACACACGCATTTAAAATTGGTGACATAACTCAATATGATATAAGCAATGTAACAAAGCAATTTGTATCACTGATAGGGGAACCAATTGTGGATGTCACGGCATCCCGAA
>CAYNTB010000448.1:0-2598 GCA_964399905.1 uncultured Bacteroidales bacterium
TTGAGGATAACTTTTATAAGTTCTAAAAAAATAATGCTTTAAAAAAAAATCCCCTTATCAAATTTGATAAGGGGATTATTTTTGCATTGAAGTGATTTTATTTTAAAATAGCTTTGGATATCACAATGCGTTGAACCTGGTTTGTTCCTTCGTAAATCTGGCATAATTTTACATCACGCATAATCTTTTCAACCACAAAATCAGTTGAATAACCATCCCCTCCCATTACCTGCACTGCATCGGTCGCAATTTTCATAGCAGTATCTGATGCATAAAGTTTTGAAATAGCTGATAATTTGGAAGCGCTCCTGATATTTGAATCATATTCCCAGGCTGCTTTCCAGGTCACCATGCGCGCTGCTTCCAGAGATGTAGCCATATCGGCCAACATAAAACCGATGGCTTGATTGGCAGCAATGGGCTTTCCAAACTGAATCCTGTTTTTTGCCCAATCTTTCGAAATTTCGAATGCTTCCCTGGCAGCACCCACGCTCAATGCCGCAACACCGGTACGTGTCCTGTCGAATGTTTTCATGGCAATTAAGAATCCGTGACCTTCCAGTCCAAGTCGATTCTCAACCGGAACTTCAACATCTGTAAATATAATTTCATTCTGCACAGAGGCCTTTTGACCCATTTTTTCCAAATGAGGCTTGATTTCAATCCCGGGTAAATCGGATGGCACGATAAAAGCGGTTAGGCTTCTAGATCCTTTTTCGGGATTGGTTTGTGCAAATACTGTAAAAAAGGAAGCCACTTCACCATTGGTAATAAAGCGTTTATGTCCGTTTAAAATATATTTGTCGCCATGTAAAATAGCAGTGGATTTGATACCCTGTACATCAGATCCGGCATTTGGTTCTGTGAGGCAGTATGCAGCGACTGCCCGTTCTTCTACTATTTGTCCAAAATATTTATCCTGTTGTTGTTCGTTGGCCGCCAACAGCATAGGAGTAAGTGCGAGTGTGTTGGCATCAATACAAATTCCGATCCCGATACAACCTGCACCCAATTCTTCCGAAGCCAATGCGCTGTCGAAGATATTGAATCCGTTTCCACCAAATTTCTTTGGCATCGGTCCGTTCATGATTCCTTCTTTATAAGCCTGTTTAACTATTTCCCATGGAAATTCTGCCAGTTTATCATATTTAATCCGGTTTGGCCTGATTACACGATTGGCAAAATCCTGGTATTTTTCAACTATTTGTTGTTGTTCATTTGTTAATGAAAAGTCGATCATGTTTTAAAAATTATAGGTTAGCTTTTTCTTTTATCTGACAATATTGCCGAAGCATTTACATCTTTATTCTAGTTGTTATGATGTTAACAAATATAAAAAAATATATCGAAAACAGGGTATGCGTGATTAATAAATGACCATATTTTTTTATTCAATGAATGGATCACTTAAACCTTCGCTGACATCAATTTATTCAAAATAGGTTTTTCATAATATAAGCGAAAAACGAAAATTGATGATGCCATGCATCTGATTACGGTGTGCATTTTAGTATCATTAATTACTTATAAATATTTTGTTAAAGAAATAAACTAATTTTAATCCCTCATTTATCATTTTATCGATTTAAATCGCAATTTAATTTTAAACTTTTCATGCAAGAATTCGTTTTTAACATACCAACAAAAGTAATTTTCGGTTCTGGAAAAATTCAGGATATTCAAAAAGAAATTCCTGCATCCTTCAAAAACATATTGATAGTGACCGATCAAAACTTAAATCGGAACACAGATATTATCAATGGAATATGCAAGAGATTAAGCAATTACAATATCTTTATTTTTGATGAAATTGAAGAAAACCCTTCCATTGAGTCTGTTGACAAGGGGGCCTCATTTAGCCGGAAAAATAAGATTAAGTTTGTGATTGGCGTTGGTGGTGGATCTGCTATGGATGCCGCAAAAGGTATTGCTTTGGCCTCACGAAATATTTCAGATTTTGAAAGCTATTTAAATGGTCGTGAGGCCGAAGTTGAAGCCATCCCATTGATGTGTATACCCACCACTTCCGGTACCGGAAGCGAAGTGACTCCTTTCGCAGTATTTACCGACAAAAGAGATCAATCGAAAAAAGGATTTAGTCATCCATCTATTTTTCCAAAGGTATCAATTATCGATCCGGAACTGAGCTTTTCGATGCCTGAAAGAGTAAGGGTTGATACAGGTTTAGATGTTTTGGCGCATTCGGTTGAGGCTTATCTTTCGCTTGATTCAAATCCGTTGAACGATCAAATTGCATTGCATGCCATCGAGCAGGTATTATATCATTTGCCTTTATCAATTCTTCATCAAAAAGAATCGATCAACCAAATGGCCTATGCTTCAATGCTTGCCGGAGTGGCTATCACTCATGCAAGTACGATATTACCGCATATCATGGGATATCCATTAACGGTATTTCACGGCTTGCCTCATGGTCGCGCAAGTATACTGACTTTACCTGCATTTTTACATTTTCTGAAAAATGTTTAACACATGCTGAAAAAGATTGAAAAACTTGAATCCTTATTTAATAGGAAAGATGGAATAAAGCACTTTTTGAAAAGTTTGAATGATCCGACACAACTGAGGGAATACGGG
>CAYNTB010000449.1:0-2591 GCA_964399905.1 uncultured Bacteroidales bacterium
AGGAGAACAATCGATAATTACAAAATCATAATCATCTTTGATCTTTTCCGTAACTTTTCTCATCATTTTTTCCCTGTTGGGCAAATTGATCATTTCAATTTCGGCACCTACAAGATCGATATGGGCAGGCATCAGGTCAAGAATTGGAGACCTGTTGTTCAAAATGATATTTCTGGGTTCAACATCGTCCATAATTCATTCATAAATGCTCGTTTTGATATTTCTGGTATCAAAACCAACCCCTGAAGTTGCGTTTGCCTGTGGGTCAGAATCTATAATCAAGGTTTTATACTCGAGCACTGCAAAGCTTGCACCCAGGTTGATAGCTGTCGTTGTTTTACCAACGCCGCCCTTTTGATTTGCTATTGATATTACTTTACCCATAGATTTGATGGCCTAAATGCATAAAAGAAAATTCCGTGATTTTACAAAAATATAATTTTTGATTGCATTGCGAGAATGGAATCAATTTAAGTTATTAACTGAAATACAAAAATTGTTAGTAAATTTTGGATGTTGACTGTAAAGATTATTAAAAAATAAACTTTGATTAAGCTTCCTGGTCCTTGTTCTCTACTTCTTCAGTTTCAGCTTCAGAAGTCAGGTCTTCAAATTCTAAGGTGTCTGATTTTTTGGGTTCTGATTCATTTTCGCTCAAGTCTTCTGGCGGAATAACCCCGGTTTCAATGAATCCAATCACATCCCTTAAGCCATTGGCAAACTTCTCAAAATCTTCTTTGTACAGAAAAATTTTGTGTTTTTCATAAAAGAATTTTCCCTGCTCATTGTTAAAGCGTCTTTTGCTTTCGGTAATGGTTAAGTAATATTCATTTGCCCGGGTTGCTTTTACGTCGAAAAAATATGTTCTTTTCCCTGCCCTTATAGCTTTCGAAAATATTTCCTCTCTTCTATCCTTATTAACTGACTCTTCCATTTTCATTAAATATTTTTATGTGTCGACTATCTATAAGCAAATATAAAAATATTATTTAAAAAAGAAACTAATTATCAATTGTGGCTTGAAAGGAATGATTTATTGGAATCATTCTTATTTGAAATATATCAGGAGCTGCATTCGGAGAAAAATATGTAACTTTGCCGCCAATATTAAGATTTTTTATAGTTCATTAACATTTTATATGCTCAGTAGAAGGCAGTTAAGAATAAAGGTGCTTCAGGCACTATATGCTTTTTTTCAATCGAAAGCAGATCGGATGGATTTTGGCGAGAAGCAACTTTTCAAAAGTATTGAGAAAACTTATGAGCTCTGCTTTTGGCAACTTTCTTTGCTTATTGAAATTGTGGATTTTGCAAAGATCAGGATGGAAGATGCCAAGCACAAACATTTCCCAACCAACGATGAATTAAACCCCAATACCAAATTTGTAGAAAATAAATTTATTTCACAATTAAGCGAAAACAGGGTTTATCAAAAAAAGTATGATCAGTATAAAATTTCATGGGCCGATCAACCCGAAATGATTCGTAAATTTTACCGGGCAATGATAGCGAGCCCGTTTTATATTGATTTTATGAATAACGGAACGCATTCGTATGAGGCCGATAAGGAGCTGATTATAATGGTTTTGAAAAAAATACTGGCAAAATCAGATTTATTAAAATCACATTACGAAGAAATGAGCATTTATTGGTCGGATGATTTTCATTCAGTTACGGCACTTGTAATTAAATTAATAAGCTCTTTTAAAGAGGATAGTGATGAATTTCATTTGCTCCCCGGGATCTACAAAACTGCTGAAGATTCAGATAATGAAGATGTTGATTTCGTTAAATTACTCTACCGGAAAACCATTGTTAATTCGGACAAATTCGGCAAGCTTATCGATCAAAAAACCGTTAACTGGGAATACGACAGAATTGCCGTTATGGATATCATTATCCTGAAAATGGCATTGGCAGAACTTACAGAGTTTAAATCGGTTCCGGTAAAAGTTACCCTGAACGAATATATCGAATTGTCAAAATATTTCAGTACCCCTAAAAGCAATGTTTTTATCAACGGGATATTGGATAAGCTGATAGCCGATTTAAAAGAAAGCAGCGACATTAAAAAAAGTGGCCGGGGATTGATGAATTAAATCTAAATATATAGATTGATCAATACAAAAATACATTAATTTTCTTATCTTTGTTAATTGTTAAAAAACGATATTTAACCTGTTAACTAATAAAAACTTACAAATTATTTTAAGATGGCTTTTGATATTGAAATGATTAAATCGGTCTATGCCAATTTTGTTCAAAAAGTTGAGCATGCACGCAAAGTAGTTGGACACCCCTTAAGTTTAACCGAAAAAATACTGTATGCCCACCTTGATGGTGGTTTGGCCAACGAGAAATTTGGCCGCGGAAAATCATATGTAAATTTCCGGCCCGATCGTGTGGCGATGCAGGATGCAACGGCACAAATGGCATTATTGCAATTTATGCAAGCCGGTAAGCCCAAAGTAGCGGTTCCTTCTACGGTTCATTGCGATCATTTGATTCAGGCAAAATTAGGTGCCAAACAAGATTTGGAAACGGCGAATACCACCAACAATGAAGTTTATGGGTTTTTAAGCTCAGTTTCA
>CAYNTB010000450.1:0-2584 GCA_964399905.1 uncultured Bacteroidales bacterium
CTTCAAAATAGTTCAACTTTAAGTTTTCAAGATTTGATTTTATATGCTCCTTACCTTCTCCGCTCCAGCCATAGCTACCAAAGCCTCCGGCCAGTTTTCCTTTATCCCTGATCGGGCTTATCACCGCAAAGAGCTTATAAATGGGCAATAAAATATTTTTATTGATGGTTGGGCATCCAACAATGATCCCTTTGCTATTGGCTATTTTAGAGTCAAGTTCACCGATGGGTGTTGTCTCAACATCCATCACCTCAACTTCAATATCTCCGGCCATTCTTATACCTTTAGCAATCTGTTCAGCCAGCAAGCCGGTTTTATGATATGCCGATACATAGGGAATAAATACCCGCAGGGCATCCGGCTGTTTTATGGCATTGCCCGCGTATTCTTCCGAAAGATCCACATATTTTTTCCAGTGTGTTCGCAAAATAGGGCCAATACCCGTACAGATGGCCTTTATTTCCAATGGCCTTATTTTTTCGATGGCTTTCAACATAAACTTACTGAATGGCTTTAAAATCACATCGAAATAATAACGAAAAGCATCATCAAAATCGCCCACTTTATCGTCGAACATTTCATGATGCGCAAAATGCGAACCAAACGAATCGCAGGTAAAAAGAAGCTGATCCTCAACAAGGTATGTATAAATAGAATCGGGCCAGTGCAAATTGGGGGCCCCGATAAACTGCAGGCTTTTATTCCCCAAATCAAGCTGTTGCCCATCCTTAACAATCAGGTGCGGAAATTCCATACCCATCAAATCCTTCAGATAGCGGATTGCATTTCCGCTGCCAACAACCTTTGCTTTTGGTGCAATTTCGAGTAAATTTTTAAGATTGCCGGTATGATCGGGTTCGGTATGATCGACTATGATATATTCAATTTCAGCAGGATCAACCACCTTTTTAATCTTTGCCAGGTAAACATCCCAGAATTTTTCCTTGGAGGTTTCGATAATGGTTTTCTTTTCTGCATCGATGAAATAAGAATTATAGGTAGTCCCGTATTTTGTCTCCATCACCACATCGAAGGTTACGATATCGAAATCCAACACACCGATCCAGCTTACATCTTTACTTACCTTTAATACTTGCTCGTCTTTCATTTTTCATTAAATTATAATTCCAGTGTCATCTGCGGATCATCCTTATCCGGATGAGCAGACTTATTTTTTTGTTCGCCCTTTATTTCACTCTCGCTTGCTTCCTCAGCTTCAGGCATTTCATTTTCCGGTTCCTCCTCCTCTGTTTCTTCTGTTTCCATTTCTTCAACCGGTGGCTCATAAGGTTCGGGTTCCAGCCACTTTAAATCTTTAATTACGAAATTTGACAGTCTTTTGCCTTTGGCTTTATAACTTTTCACCCCGATAAATTCATCCACCTTTATTATTTCATCTGCAATCGGCTTTTTATTTAGCTTTTCGTCGAACGAAATTTCCAAAACCGGCAGATAATCCAGGCTGATGCTGATCAATCTGGTTTCGGGATGTTCGGGGATAAATTCAATTTTCTTTCCATTGGTGCCAGCCTCAATCATAAACCTTTTCAAATAGGTTTTATCCAGCTCTCCATCATAATAAATGGCAGAAATGATCCTGTTTTCATCGAATTTTTCAATATGGATCATATCTTCATCAAAATGATTCGAAAGATCATAATTAAGCATACGATAATAACCCGATTTCATGATGCAAAGAATTTTGTCTTCGCCTTTGAAGGCTCCCAACAAAAGCCCTCTTTCTTCAGAGTTGAGCCTTTTTACGGTATCGTCGTACCATATATCACGCGCCCCCAATGTCGAAACGCCTTCGTCCCGTTTAACAATGGTCTTGATGGAATGCTTGGTAAGGATGTTTCCTTGTGAATTTCGCCCCTTGATCGCCAATTCCGAAAAGTCGTAATCGAAGGATAAACGTTTCAGCCGTGGTTTTGGCCGGAGATAAATTTTGATGGTCTCGGCTTCCCCGTTTGGATTGGCTGTAAAATAAAGTACTTTGGAATCATCTTTGCCTTTGGTAAGCGTATATTCTTTATCACGTGTAACTCCCAAAACGGCGAAACGCTTTACATACACATTTCCCTTGCGCCCATCGCGGTATATCATATTATAGATGGTGCGGTCGTCGTTTTTTCGGAAAACATCCATATGAATGATGTTTTTCCCGATGAAAACTTTCGGTGCCACTTTGGTTACAATAAAAGTACCATCGGCCCTGAATGCAATCAGGTCGTCAATATCCGAGCATTCACAAACAAAGGCATCTTTTCTCAAGCTGGTTCCGGCAAAACCTTCCTCACTGTTCAGGTACAATCGCTGGGTAGCGGCTGCAACCATATTGGCCTGAATGGTGTCAAAGTTTCTGATTTCAGTTTTTCGTTCTTTTCCGGCTGCATATTTTTTCCTGATCTGCCTGTAATAATTAATGGAATAATCGATCAGGTTTGCCAGGTGGTTTTTAACCTCTTCAATCTCATCTTCAATACCTTTAATCAGCTCGTCGGCTTTTAAGGAGCTGAATTTTGAGATCCGCTTAATTTTAATTTCGGTCAGCCGGATAATGTCATCCTGGGTGACTTCTCTT
>CAYNTB010000451.1:0-317 GCA_964399905.1 uncultured Bacteroidales bacterium
ACAAAGCTGAAAGATGAGTTTGCAAAGGAATATTTTGTAAAACTATCAGAATTTCTAAATTGCAGATATTCTTCTGAATTTCTAATAGTAGTATCTTGATTGTATAAACCTTGAATTAATTTCAATTCATTGTCTGAAAACATTCCTGATTTTTTAATAAATTCAATTCTCGTTCCTATTGATTTGCTCTCAGATAAAACGTCTTTAATATTGGAAATATAGTCCATGTACTTTCTAGATACTACTGCATCTATATCGTTAATCGGATAAGCTATAAACAAGTCTTCATAAAAATTATTAAATAAAGTATCTCTCTC
>CAYNTB010000451.1:414-2581 GCA_964399905.1 uncultured Bacteroidales bacterium
TTGATAAAATTCGTTTTTTCATACTCATTGATAAAGGCTATCTTTTTGTTTGATAAATTTATTTGTTGCTGCAAATAGTCTTTGTATTCTATATCTGTTGTATGTAACATCCTACAATGATCAATTTCATTCTTTAGCTTTTTATAGAGGGTATCGTTTACCTGCTTAATTTGAATATTTGAGATACCACTCTCACCAAGATATTCAATCGAATTATTTTTGATTTTTACTTTAAGTTTTTTGCCTGGCTCAAGAAATGGAAAGTACATTTTTCCGTTTAAATCCAAATATGCAGCATCATAAATTGGGCTTGGAACATCAAATAAGACTATAAATTTACCAGTACTGTCAATTGCGAATATTTCATTCTTAATAATTCTGCCAATTCCATCAAAATATGTTAATTTGCCACTTTTAGATTCTCCATCATAGTTCTCAATTTCACCTTCGATAGTGCCAGCTTTTTCCATTAACTCAATTCTATAACCTTCTTTGCATTGAGAGAAAAATATCAATATTCCTATTATTATAAAGTTAATTAATAGTGGCATTTCGGTTATATGCCTGATATTCTGTTTCATATTAAGATATTTTAAATTTAAACTATAACTTATTTAAATGTACACTTTTGTTAGCTTTATCCACCCATCCGCCTGATGCGGACAATTTAGAGATATATTGTGCACTTTTAAGGGGAGAATCAAATATACTAATTATTTGAATATGTACAGGGTTATGAATTGTAATTTATTGTTATTAGGTTCTTCATTCAAAAAAATCTGACAAGGGTTAAGTATGTGGTTGGGTTGTTTGGTTGTCAGGTATCAGGAAACACGAATCACGAAACACGAATCACGAAACTCGAATCACGGAACTCGAATCTTTCTCCATTGATGCTGTATATTTCATCAATAACCCAATACACAATAAATAACAACAAATAAATATTTTCCTAAAAAAAGGCCACTGAACAAAGAATTCAGTGGCCGAACAAAGCATGCGGGATTATATTTACCCGATTGTTAAATCGAGTACATTCGAATAAACAATTGTTGGGACAGTTTCTGGATCGTTGTCGTTGCTGTCATCTATCATCACTGACATTTGAAATTTGATAACTCCCGTACCAATCAATTCATAAAAATTGGGCTCATCGGGTTGGATGGCCGATGACAGATAGCTGATCCAGCCGATATCTGCAATATTTACCGAATTGCTATAGGTGTCATTTTGGGGCAATTCAAAAGTTTTTGTGCTACGACCCCAATCCGTTTGATTCCACCACAACAAAGAATAATAGTCGCCCATAGATTCACCCATTGGGAAATCAGGCTGATTGTAAATCAGGTCAAGGCTGATATAGATTTTTTCATCAAAATCGATATTTGAAGTATTTTCAATAGTATAGTTTATGCTAAAGTCATCTCCGTTAGCAATCGTGGTTTCATTTGCATCAATGGTGCATGTAAGTCCGTAATTATTTTGATCTGTTGTTGATCCAAACTTTAAATAGGCCATTGGATCGGGATTATTTGCAGGAGGTTCGGTATCATCTTTTGTACATGCGGTAATGATCAATGCAGTGAGCATCAGCTTTATGCTTATATTGATTAATGCTTTCATCTGTTTATAATTTTATTTAACACTTCTATTTTATGATGCTTTTCCGGAAATGATAATGTATCACATCACAATAATGATGATATAAACACATAAAGGTTGCGTGCATGTTTAAGAAAAGATAAATTATTTTTAATATCACCGCTGGGTCGATGTGGCATATGATTTAAAATCCCGTGTACAACAATGACTTCGCGGAATCACTTCAACATTCGATAAAAACTTCAGTTCCATTATTTTTATTGATTGTTATTGACTTAAATCCGTTCCAGTTTATTGCTGTCCTTCTTTTTTGCGTGATCCTTTAAATTGCCTGTATTTACATTTTGGGCAGTTACGAACATCATCAAATGAACTTCTTTTTCAGCCACCGGGCGATGCAATGTTCCGGCCGGAACCACCAGAAATTCATTTTCGCCGATGATTTCCGAATGATCTTCAAACTCAATTTTTACCTGGCCCTTAACCACAAAAAACATTTCATCTTCATGCTCATGTTTGTGGAAAGGAAATTCCCCCAGTGCTTTTACCAGCCTTACCTGCTGAC
>CAYNTB010000452.1:0-332 GCA_964399905.1 uncultured Bacteroidales bacterium
CTTTTTCTGCTGCTAACATGGCAAATTCGCGGGCATTGGTGGTATCGCCCTGCCGAAAATGGAGAATGGAGAGTTCCTGATAATGAAGGGCTTTTTTATCGGGTTGATACTGAGCCCGGATAATGGATGTAAAAGAGAAACAGATGAACAGGATAATCATGATTCGATATTTCATCTGTTGAAAAAGCATAGTCTAATTTATGGAATTTTCATGTACTTATGACTTTGTAACGAAATTTTCCACTTCGGATTGTTTTTGGCGTAGTCGATAATGACCGGAAGAATTTTCGGAGCGACGCTCCATTCAGGCTGCAAATGAAGTGCACAACTTT
>CAYNTB010000452.1:426-2574 GCA_964399905.1 uncultured Bacteroidales bacterium
CTTTCATTCACTTTTACCGCATTTTCTTCCGCCCACTGCAAATCCTTTTCTTCCTGGATTATCATCTTTAATTCATGAGCCTTTTTAAAAATATTTTTTTGCGGCGGAGACTGCCTTTTGGGCGACAGGCAAATCCAATCCCATTCACCACTTAAGGGATGTGCACCGGAAGTCTCGATAAAAGTCTGGATAGCATGCTTATGAAGTGCTGCTGTAAAATATGCCAGGGGATACATAGAGGGTTCGCCTCCGGTAACTACCACGGCTTTTGCCGGAGTTTCACTGGCGCGTTTCACAATTTCGTCGGCAGCCACTGCCGGATGGATTTCTGCATTCCACGAAAGTTTTGTATCGCACCAGCTGCAACCTACATCGCAACCCCCTATGCGAACGAAATAAGCCGGTTTCCCGGTATGAAAACCTTCGCCCTGAATGGTATAAAATTCTTCCATGAGCGGGAGCAATTCTCCGTTTTTCAAACGTGTATCCATTAATTTATCCATTGGCTAAAATTCAGGAAGTCTCAGACTTCTTTTTTGTAGGCTTTCATCGTATTCTGAAGCAAAGATACGATGGTCATGGGCCCGACCCCTCCCGGAACGGGTGTAATATAACTGCATTTTTTTGAAACCGAATCAAAATCCACATCTCCTTTCAGTTTATAGCCTGATTTTGTTTGATCTGATTCAATTCGATGCATCCCGACATCTATCACAACCGCATCTTGTTTTACCATATCAGCCTTGATAAATTCGCAACTGCCAATAGCAGCAATTAAAATATCTGCCTGGAGGCATATTTCTTTCAAATTTACAGTACGACTGTGGCATAAAGTAACGGTTGCATTTGCATTTTTAGCTTTCCGCGAAAGCAGGATGCTCATTGGTGTTCCAACAATATTGCTTCGTCCAACCACAACTACATGCTTCCCACTGGTTTCAATTTTGCTTCGTTCCAGCAAGGTCATGATGCCCATGGGTGTTGCTGAAACATAAGATGATAATCCAAGGGCCATTTTCCCCACATTTACCGGATGAAATCCATCCACATCTTTTTTCGGATCGATTCGCTCGATCACCTTGTTTTCATCAATATGCTCAGGCAGTGGTAATTGAACAATAAAACCATCAATATCCGGGTCGTTGTTCAGAAAATCTACAATCTCCAAAATTTCCTTTTCGCTGACTGTTGCCGGGTCTTTATAAATCGAAGAGATGATTCCCACCGAAGCACATGCTTTTTCTTTAGAAGCCACATAGGTCTGACTGGCCGGATCTTCACCTACCAGCACCGCCGCCAGATGCGGGCCTCTTTCCTCTCTGTCCAAAATTGCAGAAACTTCTTTGGCTATTTCGGCTTTGATCTCTGCAGCAATTTGTTTTCCGTCGATTAATTTCATTTTGATAGCTATTAGCTTTTAGTTATTAGCTTTTAGTTTTTTCATCAGGCTATTAATCTGTTTTTGAAGTTTGTGAATCTGTTCGATAATTCCTTCAATTTTATCTTTATTTAACAAATTAATATCTGATAAGATTAAGATTTGCGTTTCCAATTCAAAAGCAGACCCCAATGCGATTTCTAAAAACCTATTGAATTCCTTTTGGCTGCTCCTACTGCATCCTTCTGCAATGTTTGATGGGATTGATATTGCAGCTCTTGAAATCTGATTACTTAGTCCAAATTTTTCATTAGGTGGCAGGGTGTCAATAATTCCATAAATTTCTTTAACCATTTCCATCCCATCCTGCCAAATATTCAATGTTCTAAAATCCCGCATTTCCTTTACAATCTTATAAATGATCTATATAAGTACTCGAAAATCAATCATCAAGAATAATTGTCCTATATCATTATTCTGAATGATAATCAGCTATAAGCAAATGGCTAATAGCCAACAGCTAGCGGCCTTGCATCCTCCCTGCATTTCGCATCATATTGGCCATTCCCCGGCCTTTGCTGGCGGTCATCATTCTCATCATTTTTGAAGTTTCACCAAACTGTTTTATCAGCCGGTTAACCTCCTGAATTTCTGACCCGCTGCCGTCTGCGATCCTTTTTCTGCGGCTTCCGTTCAATAATTTAGGATTTTCGCGTTCTTCGGGGGTCATGGAATAAATAATTGCTTCGATCCCTTTAAAAGCGTCATCA
>CAYNTB010000453.1:0-2552 GCA_964399905.1 uncultured Bacteroidales bacterium
TTTTGATACGATTTTATGATACCCGTACCGGTATCATAAGCAGTGGTTTTATTTTGCCATTTCCCGATTCCGTTGAGGGTGAAACCAACCAGCTCATCCTTATCGAATGCACCGAATGACAGATTGCTGCGAAACCCCCTTCTTTCAATCATGTATTGAAGTTGTTGAACGGTCAAATCAAACGGTTCCTCATAATCTTCGAATGCTTTTTTAAAGGCCTTATGGATGCTTTCGATGGAGATGTTTGTTAATGGTTGAATCTTGATCATCTTTTTATTTTTTTTATGAATCCAATATTATGATAGAGGTATTGTTTACATTGAATGACATCATTGGGTTTTATCAGAAAATCTGTAATTTTTATCCCGGAATGTTTTCTGAAAAAGAATATAATGGTTACTGAAGTAATGATGTATGAGATGCTGCTTGCCAGTCCGGCGCCCAATAATCCATAAGCCGGGATCATGAAACTGAAGAAAATAACAGCGGCAATTAATCCTGCAAATGAAGCAATGGAATTGATATGATATTTTCCGGGTCCTGAGAAATAAGGGCTAATTAAGATGTTAAAGTTGAGAAATAAAATTCCGGGAGCCAATGATCGGATCACAATTTGCACTTTTCCGAAACCCTCACCAAAAATAAATTCATAAAAATTTGGAGGAAGGAAAACCATGACAAGCAAAAGAAAGAAACTTATTACAAAACTAATTTTACTTAGATTAAGGGTGAGGATTTGGGCTTCCTGCTTATCGGTCATATTCACAATTCTCGAATACTGAACCAAACTAATGCTCCGGCTGATTAACCAAACCGATTCGATAAGTGAAGTTCCGTTCGAGAATATCCCGACTTCCGACTCACTGTAAACCTGTCCCAACCAATAATAACTCATCCGGAAGCTCAGAAGCTGAAAAATATGAGCCAGTTGATTTAAAATTCCTACGCGGAACATCTCTCCAATCAATTGCAATTGACCAGTTTGATAAGTATTCCCGACAGAGTTAAATTGATTTCTTAAAAGAAATCCGCTCCAAACCAATACAATGATGAATGAAAAATAAAGGGCCTTAAAATACGCAGCGATGCTCAGATCAATTCCGAAAATAAAATAATAAGCCAGCATAACAAGTATAATAAGCGGTTGCAGCAACCCTAAAAGGTTTGCACTTTTGATTTTTTCTAAACCAACCAACAAGCTTGTGTGGATTGAAATAAAGGAACTTATCACCGCAAGCACAGCGATGTTCAAAATATATGCATCCTCAATAATTTTGCTTAAACTCAGTATCAAATAAAAAGCTAAACTCATCAGAAGGGTCCAAATATAGGACGGAAGGAGTAATGGCCTGACGCCATAACGGGCTACCAGGTAAACCAGGGTGTTACCACCAATAAGATTCGAAAATACAAGGATATAGGTGATGGATGCAAGGATGAGCCCTTGCTGGCCCTTGCCTGCGGTGCCTAAGTATTGAGAAATTATAATGGCAATCAGCAGATTGAACATGGCTGAAAATAATCGGGTTCCCAGTGTATTTATTATTTTCTGTATCAATGTTCCTGATTTATAGATGCATAAATGTTAAAAAGCTGCTTCCCAATTACTTCTTTGCTGAAATGATCAATGGCATATTGTCTGATTTCATCTTTATCATAATGGCTTAAATGATCGAGTTCATGGTTTAATGAATGTAGAAACTCATTTTCGTCATTGGGTTTAATCAATACCCCTAATTTTGCCGGCATATGTTCATGAATTCCTCCTACATTGCTCGAAATTACAGGAATCCCCGAAGCGAAACTTTCGAGTATCACCACCGGTAAATTTTCATAATGGCTGAATAAAATCATTAAATCAGCATTCCGAAGTTCTGCCGCTAATCGCTCTCTTTCCATTAAACCATCAAAAAAGACAAATTTCCCCGTAAGCTGCAACTTATCCGAGAGATTCTTCATTTTCATGAAATCTTCACCCTTGCCAATAAAATGCATCTCAAAATCCTGTCGTATCTCTTTCAATTTAGATACAACCCTCAGTATGCCGCTTATATTTTTTTGCTGATCTGTAAAACATGAGAGGTGAACAATTTTTTTTACAGGATTATTTTTGTTTTTATAGCAGGGATAAAAAAGATCTGTATCGACAACATTTGGAACAATTTGGTAATTATCATGGTGCAATCCATGAGAAACCATTGCATTCTTTAAATTCTCTGTGACAGGAAGTACTGCTTTTGCGTGCTTAACAACCATTTCGGAGATTATTCTTCTTAATTTCCCCTGATAAGCATTTACTTCGGGTAAATACCTGGTCCAGTGTTCCGTAATTAAATATGGGATATTAAAAACCATCCCATAAAAAAATGCAACGATCCCCAATCGTGTCATTACATTCACATGGATTATATCTGGGCTCCGATGGGTTTTTCTGATCAATTGAATTCCCTTTATTTGATAATAAAAAAAGCTCGAAAGGTTGATCAGATGTGCGAAAATTGAAATACGAAATCTAAACTTTTTATAATAAATCCGCAAGGTATTAATTCCGT
>CAYNTB010000454.1:0-2524 GCA_964399905.1 uncultured Bacteroidales bacterium
ATTAAAATTGACGGTGAAGTTGCGCATGGAGATATAATTGACAATCAATTTGTATTTGATCACCTTCGTGGACCAAAAGGTTCAAAAGTGGAAGTAAGTATATACCGGAAAAGTAAATCAGGCTTAATTAATTTTACGATTGTACGTGATAAAATTCCGATGAACAGCATCGATGCAACATTTATGGTTAATCAGGATGTGGGTTATATCAAGCTCAGCCGGTTTGCCCAAACAAGTTATGATGAATTTATGACTTCATTGAATGCATTGAAATCGCAGGGAATGAAAAAGTTGATTTTTGATTTGAGGGGAAATTCAGGTGGCCTTATGCAGCCGGCAATAGAAATAAGTAATGAATTTTTAGAAAAGGGTAAACTCATTGTTTTTACGAAAGGAATAAATAGCCCGGTTGAAGAATACAATGCCACGGGAAGCGGAACTTTTAAAGAGGGTGATGTGGTGCTGATGATTGATGAAGGTTCAGCTTCGTCAAGCGAAATTGTGGCCGGGGCACTTCAGGATCAGGACAGGAGTATTATTCTGGGACGGAGGTCATTCGGTAAAGGACTGGTGCAACGGCCATTCAGATTGCCTGATGGATCCGTAATCCGCCTGACTACCGCCAGGTATTACTCACCAACCGGAAGATCCATTCAAAAACCATACAACAATGGTTTGGAAGATTATTATCTGGATGTATATAACCGGCTAAAAAACGGTGAATTTGTTCATCCCGACAGTATCCATTTCCCGGATTCTCTCAAATATTACACGCCGGCGAAGCGACTGGTATATGGTGGAGGTGGTATCATGCCTGATGTTTTTGTTCCATGGGATTCAACCATTTATTCAGATTATTATACGGACCTGATCCGAAATGGAGTATTTAATGAATTTACCCTGAAATATGTGGACGATAACCGTACCGATTTACTTAAAAAATATAATGAAAATAGTTTTGTAAACGATTTCAAGATTGATGAAAAGATCTTAAAAGATTTTACCGATTTTGCAATTACGAAAGGGGTTAAATTTGATAAAAATGGTTTGGAAACTTCTGAAGAGATCATTACTCATATCATTAAAGGATTGATAGGGAGGAATCTATGGACCTTGGATGTGTATTTTAAAATAATGATGAAAATTGATGATGGATTTCAGAAAGCTGTTGATGTTCTGAAATCTGAAGATATTTTTGCCCTGTTAACTGCGCATAATTAATAGATATTTAAATTGTAAAATAGGCCGACTTAAGAATTGATAAATTAATTTTGAAGATTTGTCTGGTGGCAATCTAAGTAGTTGCCTATTAAGAATTTAAGGGCTTTGACTCACTCAATCTTCAATAATTTTAAACTTATTGGACACTCTCTTTTTATCACCAATAACAGCTTAAATTCCGGTATAGAAGTAAATGTAACGACTTCCTTACTTAGAATGGTTAAAATTTGAATACTAGCGATTTTTTATTGATTAAAAATTTTAATTTTGTTTATCGAGTAATTGAAATTGGATTTAATAAATAAACGGAGGTAAAATGGCAAATTTAACAACCACTTACATGGGATTTACACTTAGGAACCCAATCATTGTTGGTAGTTCGGGTTTAACAAATTCAGTAGAGAATGTAATTGAAGTGGAGAAAAATGGTGCGGGTGCTGTTGTTCTAAAATCTTTATTTGAAGAGCAAATTATGCAGCAAACGAGCAAAACCATGACTTCGGATATTTATTCAAATTCATATCCTGAAGCCATGGATTATATCGGTAATTATGCAAAAGATTTAACGGTCGACAAATATTTAAACCTGATCCGTGATTGTAAAAAGGCGGTTAAAATTCCTGTGATCGCGAGTATCAATTGTGTGAGTTCAGCCGAATGGACTGATTTTGCAAAAAAAATTGAAGAAGCAGGTGCCGACGGAATTGAATTAAATATATTTATACTCCCTTCAGATCCGAAAAAAAGTGGCGAAGATAATGAAAAGACTTATCTCGAAATTATTAACAATATCAAAAAGAAAGTAAGCATACCCATTGCCGTAAAATTGAGCTATTATTTTTCAAGCCTGGCAAAAACTGCCCTCAATATTTCGTGGACCGGGATATCAGCAATGGTTTTATTTAACCGGTTTTTTTCGCCCGATATCGATATCAACACTTTCCAGGTTAAACCATCGAATGTTTTCAGTACACCCGAAGAAATTTCTGTTTCGCTCAGATGGGTGGCCATGCTCTCAAGCCGCCTGCATTGCGATGTGGCTGCTTCGACAGGTGTTCATAATGGTGAAGGACTTATTAAACAATTATTGGCTGGTGCAAAGGCCGTGCAAATCAGCTCTGTATTATATACCAATGGGTTTGGAGAAATCAAGGGAATGTTGAAAGACTTGGAAGAGTGGATGGCAAAACATAAATTTAAATCTATTTCAGATTTCAATGGTAAAATGAGTATTAAAGAAACTGAGAATCCCGCAGCTTATGAGCGGGTACAGTTTATGAAATATTTTTCCGGGATAGAATAA
>CAYNTB010000455.1:0-2520 GCA_964399905.1 uncultured Bacteroidales bacterium
GGGCATTACCGCGAAAACCTGATCATTGTCCTCATCCTTCCTTTATTGTTGCTGAACGGAATTGGTTCAACTTTATACCATGCTTTTCGTACATCCAATTTTTTCCTGGTCATGGATTTTGCCCCCGCTATGCTGATGAGTTTGATCATCGGAACTTATTTATGGACCAAAGTATTTGGCAAATGGTATTGGGGATTGCTGCTAATCATCGCAGCCTTATTTTTTTCGCGCTATTTTAGCGGAGTGTTTGCTCATTCGCTGGGTATATCGCGCATCAATTTTTCATATATCATCAATGGAACGGCTTTTCTTTTGCCGGCAATTATTATTTTGTTTAAAAGCAATTTTTATAAATGGGGCCATGTGGCGATCAGTATTTTCCTGCTCTCAGGAGCCATTATATTCAGGAGCCTGGATTACCCGACGCCCAATCCGTTTCCGGAAATATTGCCACAGGGAACGCATTTTTTGTGGCATCTTTGCACGGCACTGGCGGTGTTTAGTATGGGGTATTATTTTTATTATTTAAAAGATTTAAAGTTGAGACCAGATCAGAAATAAAATGTCTCAACCTTCTACTAATTCGGGTACATCTCGACTTCCGCTCGATGTACCTTTTGCTTGTTAGTTCAGATATTATATTGAGCAGAGCCGAAATGTGCAGAAACGTTGGAGTTAAATCAAAATTAAAAATCAAAAAAAATAAAATAACATTTGTTTTATAAAAAATTATTTCCCTACATTTGCCCACTGAACAAATCAGAAAAAATGAAACATATTAGTTTAAATAATTGGTGGTGGTCTTTCAATACTCGGTGAGTGCTGAATAGACAGACAATTATTTAATCAAAAAGATAATAAGGACCTGCCGATTTCGGCGGGTCTTTTTTTTTGTGATGCTCAATTTTTAAGAGCGAAGCGAAGTAAAAAATCAAAGTTGAACTAATCCCGAAAGCGAAGCGCATCGGGATCTGACAATATAAACTCAAAGCTGAGTGAATCCCAAAAGCGAAGCGCATCGGGATCAATAGCAGAATAAAGAAATTAATACAATTGAATACCATGGGCAAAATTAAATTTAAAACCACCTACAAAAAAATACTGGCCGATACCATTACCCCGGTCAGCACCTACCTGAAACTTCGGGATCAGTTTCCAAATTCATTATTATTGGAAAGTTCCGATTATCACAGCAAGGAAAACAGTTATAGTTATATCTGTTGCGAGCCTCAGTTTACATTTAAAGTGGAGGGTGACAGGGCTTCCGAATTTCAGTTCAGCAAACAAATTGTTCAATATAAACTTGATAAGGGTCACAAAGTTGTTGATCTGCTTAAAAATTTTGTGGCACAATTCGAGGATATTTCGGATGATTTTCCATTTACCCATCATGGCATTTTTGGCTATACTACCTACGATTCGGTGCGATATTTCGAGGATATTCAATTAAAGGCTGAAAGTGCCGATTATAAAAAAATACCGGAAATCGTTTATCGTTTATTTCGTTTTGTTTTGGTATTCGATCATTTTAAAAATGAGTTATACCTTTTTGATCATCAGGCTGAAGATTATGATCTTTCCCCTACTACACTCAACGATATCCGGCAAATGATAGAAAACCGGAATTATCCAAGTTTTCAGTTTTCAATTCAGGCAGGCGAAAGTTCTAATTTGACGGATGAGGCTTATAAAGGATTGGTTGAAAAAGGGAAAATGCATTGTAAAAAAGGCGATGTTTTTCAAATTGTCATGTCTCGTGAATTTCAACAAAAATTCAGTGGCGACGAGTTTAATGTTTACCGGGCTTTAAGGGCCATCAACCCTTCGCCCTACTTATTTTATTTTGATTTTGGGGATTATAAAATTTTTGGTTCATCTCCTGAGGCCCAGCTTACCATACGCGATGGGGTGGCCGCAATCCATCCCATCGCCGGGACTTATAAGCGTCAGGGCAATGAAAAAGAAGACCGGAAGTATGCTAAAAAGCTGAAACAGGATGTGAAGGAAAATTCGGAACATGTAATGTTGGTTGATTTAGCGCGAAATGATCTGAGCCGGAACTCAAATGAAGTAAAGGTGGAAGTGTTTGGCGAGATTCAATATTATTCGCATGTGATCCACATGGTAAGCAAGGTGAGCGGAAAAATCAATTCCAACAGCAGTGCCATCCAATTGGCAGCCGATACATTTCCGGCAGGAACCTTAAGCGGAGCACCCAAAATCAGAGCCATGCAATTAATAGATCAGTATGAAAACCATCCACGGGGCTTTTATGGAGGGGCCGTGGGTTTTATCGGACTGAATGGCGATTACAACCATGCCATTATGATTCGTTCATTTCTAAGTAAAAATAACCTTTTGATTTATCAGGCAGGTGCAGGAATCGTTGTCGAAAGCAATGAAGAGAATGAACTCAATGAAGTGAATAACAAAATTGCAGCAGTCAGGGAAGCAATTGTAAAAGCGGTTGAAATATGAAATGCTTAATTATTGACAACTACGATTCGTTCACTTACAACC
>CAYNTB010000456.1:0-2515 GCA_964399905.1 uncultured Bacteroidales bacterium
ACAATCAATGCATCACAATCATGATATTTACCCATCACTTTCTCATAGGTATCCCTGAATGGTCCGTCGCTCATTCCTGGAATATGAACATAAGCCAATTTACCACCACTCATGCGTGTAACTTCTTCGGCATTCATCCTGATCCATCGCTGATAAAGCAAACTGCTTTCCTGTCGCAAAGTAATTGGTTTAACGGTAATGTTCTCGCTGGAATTTGTTTTTGGATCGAAGACTTTTAGCGAAACAAAATGATCGGCTTTTCGATTCAGTAATTTGGCAAAATCCTGATCTGTTCCAATATCTTGCCCATCAATTTGTTGAATGATCATTCCTTTTTCAACTTTTAAATCAGCTTTATCCAGTGGCCCTTCGGTTATAATTTCAGTTATTTTGATACCGTCTTCTTTATAGTTATAATCAAAGAAAATACCCAGTGAAGCAGGTTCATCCCCGTTTGGCATATTTGCGCTATATCTGGCACCTGAATGTGAAACATTTAGTTCACCCAGCATTTCCGAAAGAATTTCGGTAAATTCAAAATCGTTGCTGATCCCGGCAAGTTTAGGCTCATATTCGGTCTTTAGCTGATCCCACGGAGCGCCATGGAAGTCTGAGATATAAAACATGCTATTATTACGTTTCCATACATGCTCGAACATATACTGACGTTCTGCCGCCACATCTAAAAACAATTCGCCACTGATTTCAACCGGGGTTCTTTTTTTGCCTTTCAGATCCAGTTTGGCAATTGAACCGTCTGCAAGTATAAAAAGGTTTTCCATGTCTTTGTCCCAGTAAAGGCTTCCGGAACGTTATCCAAGTTGGATCAGCATTTGGGTTTCTTTGGTGCGTAAATCAGTGCTCCACTGGTTCTGGTTTTTCTCAAATCTGGCCAGGTATTATAGTGTTTCTTCATCTTTTGAAAGCACGGCATCCCTTAAACTGGATGAATGAATCGTTAACCTGCTCTTGCGTTCTTTTAAATTTTCCCAGTCGAATTTAAGGGCTTCAACCTCCTTTTTTGCTTCTGTTTTCTTCTTATCATCTTTTTTCCTGGCATCAGCTTCTTCTGTTTTTGGCTCAGGTTTTTTGTTCATTTCTTTCCAAAGCGCATAGTCGTCTTTCGACATATTGAACTGATCCCAACTTTCCTTTGTAAAGAACATGCTGTACACATCCTGCTGCCGCGAGCCGCTGTTAGCCATTGATCGTAAGCCCTGCCTGTCGCTAAACCATAGCATTTGTTTTCCTTCGTTTACCCATTTCGGGGATCGGTCGCCATACCCACTTTCTGTCAGGTTGATCATTTTTTGTTTGCCATCGGCTGCAATTAATACCACTTCCATATTGGCTAATACAGGGGTGTATTCTACCAGTAACCATTTGCTGTCGGGGCTCCATTCAAAGTACTGGTCGCCGTCTCTCATGTAATATAATTCATCTTTGGTTAGCAGGGTTCTGGTTTCTTTAGTCTTAAGGTTATAAACTTTTAAGAAAATTCTGTTCTCGATAAAAGCAATCTCTTCACCATTGGGTGAATATACAGGCTGGTAATTTTCATTTTCATTGCTGATCAGTACTTCTTCTTCGAGAAGAGTGGCTCCATAAAAATAGGGTTCTTTATCATTCACTTTTTTGGTTTGATAAATATGCCAGGTTCCATCACGTTCACCTGCGTATAAAATAGCCTTACCATCGGGTGAAAAACTTACAAAACGTTCTTGTGAAGGAGTATTGGTAATTCGTTTGGTGATTTTGCCTTCAGCTGAGGTAACAAAAATTTCACCCCTTACTACGAATGCAACTTCTTTGCCATTGGGTGAGACAGCCATCTCGGTGATTCCTCTTCCGACCGGTAAAATAATTTCATTGTTATTTTTAGCTTCGGTATTCATATTTATATCCAGCTTTTTAGCGGCACCGCCTTCGGTTTGGGTATATAAATTGCCATGATGTGTATAACATAGCAGCCCATTGTCTGAAATACTTAAATAACGGACCGGATGGAGATCAAAATGAGTGAGCTGCTCATTTACAGCCGGATTTTCCAGATTCATTTTATGCACATTAAAGGTTCCGCTTTCTTCGCTCAGATAGAAAATACTTTTTTCATCGGGGCAATAAACCGGGTTACGGTCTTCGCCATTAAAAGTGGAGATTTTTTTGTGTTGATCTGTGGCTTTATCATATATCCATATATCCCTGGTAACCGATGAAGTATGATGTTTTCTGAAAGCATTTTCACCTCCCGGTTTATCATGATATATCATTTGTTCGCCGTTTTTACTAAATTGAATGTCTTCTGCAGGGATTGTAAATACCTGGTTCACTCTTCCTCCTTTCACAGAAACACTGTAAACTTCAGGTTGCGCACCGGTTGGGAACAGTCTGTTTTCGGCGATATCCATTCGTTGTCCTCCGAAAATGACAGATTGGTCATCGGGGGTGAATGTATAAGGGAATTCATCGTTTGAATGATAAGTGAGGCGTGTAGCGTCCCCTCCTTTGGCATCAA